>DASPXY010001232.1:0-4234 GCA_035637055.1 Gemmataceae bacterium
GCGCGGCCGCGTGTGCCCCTGGCCGCCGAGGTGGAACAGGGCGACGTGATCGCCGAAGGCACAATTGACCGCGATCACGTCGGCGGCACTCACCAGGGCGACGGCCGTCTGCCCGCGCTCGAAGTAACATTCCTCGAATTCCAGGCGTGGCTTCTCGTCGCTGGTCTCATCGGGGTTCAACGCCGCCACTGAGGCAATCGGCGTCAGACCTTGCCGCCTGATGAGCGGCAGCAGCGGAACATTCGGTTGGACGAAGGTGCAGTCTTTGAAGATAACCTGACGCGCCCCCTTGACCAGCACTCCGGCCAGCAAACTTTTGGGCGTTTCCCGGGCGTCGAGTTCAAACCGCAGATTGCGGAACGTCACGATGCCGCCCTGGAGTTCCAGGCCGGCCCAGGGCTTGCCATCGAGCGCCTGGCCTGGCGTGATGTGCAAGGTGGCCCAGTTCTTCGGCTCCTTGTCCTTCGACTCGATGACGATGGTCCGATCACTGCGGCCGCGGATCAGCAGGCCCACCTTGGTAATCGAGATGTCCTTGACGTCGAGGAGAAGGTGGAGATGATTCGTCGTGTCAGCCAGGGCCTCGCGCAACTCGCGTTCGCTCGTGATGATTTTGCGCGACCCCGCAAGGGGGGGCGGTTCGACCTCCTTCTTCTGGTCCTGCACCGGCGTTTTTTCCACGGTTGGGGTAGATTTCACTTCAGCCGGGGCCTGCGGGTTGCGGGTGGGCCGGACGCGGTTGGGACCGGGCGCGAACGACAGGACGAGCAACACCAGGCCCAGGCCCAGGATCGCCAGCGCCACGGTCAGCAGCGGACGTTTGCGCGGCGGCGTCGGCAAGGGAGCATCGACAAACAGCACGCCGTCGGGCAGGTCGGTGCTGGCCCCGAGTTTCTGGGCGACCTGAAGCAAATGCTGGACGAGATGCTCGGCGCGCTGGTAGCGATCCTTGGGATCCTTGGCCATCATGCGCACGAGGACGGCGGCCACGTCGTCGGGGATGTCCGGGTTGAGCTGCCGCGGATCGACCGGCGCGACGTGCTGATGGTGGTGCAGTTTCTTCGCCGCGGTGCCCTCGGGGACCGGCGGCTGCCCGGTGAGCATGTGGTAAAAGGTACATCCCAGAGAGTAAATGTCGCTTCGGACGTCGGCATCACGGGGATCCATCGCCTGTTCGGGGGCGATGTAGTCGAAGGTGCCGAGGGTGACGCCGGACTGCGTCAGGGCCTTGTCGTCGTGCGGTCCCAGGTGGCGGGCCAGTCCCATGTCAACGAGCTTGGCGCGGCCGTTGGGGCTGATGATGATGTTGCTCGGCTTGATGTCGCGATGGACAACGCCGCGCGACGCTGCATGAGCCAGGCCCGTCGCGATCTGCAGCATGTAATGGACGGCTTCGGGGACCGGCAGCCGGCCGCGCCGTTCCAGGAGATGGCGCAGGTTGAGTCCCTCGACGAACTCGAAGGCGATGAAGTGCAGCCGCTGGTCCTCGCCGCAGAAGAAGACGCGGGCGATGTTCTCGTGGTCGAGTTTGGCCGCGGCGCGGGCCTCCTGGTGGAAGCGGCGGACGTTCTCGGGGTCGGCGGCCATCTCGGGCGGGAGGATCTTGAGGGCTACGGGGCGGTCAAGGTGCTTGTCACGAGCGCGGATGACGGCCGCCATGCCGCCGACGCCGATCGGCTCGATCAACTCAAAGTGAGCGAGCGTGCGACCGCGGAGGCTGCCGTTGAGGAGGGCCTCGTGCGACGAGCCGTTGCGCGACTGTTGGTTTTTGGAGATGATGGTCGGCGCGTCGTCGGAAGCGGGCACGCCGGAATCGGGAAAAAGCGAGATCGGCTCGTTGAGGGACTGGGCGGGCAGATCTTGTTCCTCAGGGGCCATTGGCGATGGCTGAGGGTTCAAGGCGGAGGGCGGTTGTGGCTCTGGCATCTCAGGCGCATACGGGTGATAAGCCCGCCCCTCGGTGGTATTGTCCGCGGCTGCTCTTTCCTCCCAGCGAGAGAGATGGGCAACTAGGAGGACTGCGCAAAGCAAAAAAGACTTTCCCTCCTAGAAACTATAACCATTGCGCACGTCGGCTGTCAATCTTTTCAGTAGTGGTGAGTGGTGAGTGGTGAGTGGTCAGTGGTTAGTGGTCGCGCTGTTGTGGCACGGTCTCCTGACCGTGCCACGGCTATTGACCGCAGGTCTCCCCGAATAGCGGGAGCCCAGAGGAGACCTTCGGTCAGCGCAAGTGGCACGGTCAGGAGACCGTGCCACAACAGCGGCATTGTCTATCTTCACTATCCACTATCCACTAACCACTAACCACTGATGGTAGTTTGAGCGGCAGTTTGACAGTGAACTTGGAGCCCTTGCCGGGCAGGCTCTCGACCCGGATGCGGCCTTGATGCTGCTCGATGATCTGGCGGCAGACGCTCAGTCCCAGGCCGCTGCCGCCGTGGCCATGCTCGTCCGGCTCCTTGGTGGTGTAAAACGGCTCGAAGATCAGACGCAACTGCTCCGGCGGAATGCCGACGCCGGTATCGCAAATGCGAATTTCTGCCATCTGAGTTTTGGGATTCTCGCCAACCTCGATGCGCAGCCGCCCGCCGCGCGGCATGGCCTGGCGGGCGTTGATGATCAGATTGAGCAAGATCTGCTCGATCTGGCCGCGCAGCACCGGCACCCGGGGGCGATCCTGATATTTCTTCTCGACCTGAACGTGGTGCTTGCTCAGATCCTTCTCGGTCAGGACGAGCACTTCCTCGACGAGTTCGACGAGGTCCGTCAATTCGCGGTGAGCATTGTGATTGCGCGCAAAGCCGAGCATGCTGCTGATGATGGTGGCGGCCCGCTGGCTGCCCTTGAGGATCTTCTCCAGGGCCTGCGTGCGCGACGCCTCGTCGCTGGCGGGGCGCAGGCCGAGTTTGGCGTAGTTGATGATGGTGGTCAGGATATTATTGAACTCGTGGGCGACGCTGGTCGCCAGGGTGCCCACGCTGCTGAGCCGTTGGGCCCGCAGGAGCTGTTCGCGAAGCTGGTCGGCTTCCGGGTTCGGGGCCATGACTTCCTCGCCGATCATGGAGTTGCCTCCGGGCGTGTATGGGTCTGAAGATCAGTGGTGAGTGGTGAGTGGTGAGTGGTGAGTGAAGACAGCTGCTTGTTGTCTTCACTCACCACGCACCACGCACCACTCACCACTGATCGGGGGAATGGCACGGCAACAGCGGGATTCGGAAGGATGGGCACAGGCGGCCCTGCCTGCCACCCGCACCCATCCTTTGGTTCTCGTGTGGCGTTCCGCATGTTGGTATCGGTCCTTTTGGGCGGATGCCTTCATCGGAAGTCCTTGCGATTCAATCCATTAAGGCCAGCAAACGGGGCGGCCTTGGTAAAGGAAAAAGGCAAAAGGATAAAGGCAAAAGACAGAAGAGAACGGGCAGAGAGCACTGACCTCTATCCTTTTCATTTTGCCTTTTGCCTTTTGCCTTTTTACTTTCACCAGTATGAACCCCTTCGACACCGCCTCGCCGCTCGACGCCCGCTATTATCTGGCAGACCGCGGCTTCTTCAACCGCCTGCATCCCTACGTCTCCGAGGCGGCCCAGGTGAAGTACCTGGCGCGTGTGGAGGCGGCCCTCGCGGCAGTGCTGGCCGACAACGGCGTCTGTCCCCCAGAGGCCGCCACCGCCATCGCCCGCGCCGCCGCCGCCGTCACCCCCGAGGAGGTCTACGAGGAAGAAGCACGTATCCAGCACAACCTCCGTGCCCTCGTCAACTGCATCCGCAACCGCGTCGAACCTGCTGCCCGCCCGTGGGTGCATCTCTTCGCCACCTCAGCGGATATCATGGATACCGCAAGAGCGCTTTGTCTCAAGGAGGCGACGCGGGCCGTCCTCCTGCCCGACCTGGCCGCCCTGATCCGCCGACTGGTCCGCCTGGCACGCGACCATGCCGCAACGCGGCAGATGGGCCGCACGCACGGCCAGCACGCGGTGCCGCTGACGTTCGGCTTCGCGATGGCCCTGTACGTCTCGCGTCTGGGCCAGCGTCTGGAAGAGATCGCGCGGGCAGCGCGGAACTTGCGCGGCAAATTCGCCGGCGCCGTCGGTGCCTACAACGCCCTGGCGCTGCTGCGGCCGCAGGATCCGCAGGTGTTGGAGGCACAGCTGATGCGCAAGCTCGACCTGGCGGCGCCGGAGATTTCCAGTCAGGTCGTGCAGCCGGAGTACGTCGCCGATTTCGTCTATGCCCT
>DASPXY010001233.1:0-3687 GCA_035637055.1 Gemmataceae bacterium
AGGCGCTGCGCGATGGTCTGCTCAGCACCGCCAGCACGCTCGACCGGACGGCCGGCGGGCCGGCGGTGGACATCGTCGGGGCGCCGTTCTCGGGCCGGCGGACGGTGTACGGTTTCATCGACCGGCAGAACCTGCCGGGGCTGTTCCGCACTTTCGACTTCGCGAGCCCCGACGCGACCAGCCCGCAGCGCTACAACACGACCGTGCCGCAGCAGGCGCTGTTCCTGATGAACAGTCCGTTCCTGCTGACCCAGGCGAAGGCCCTGGTACGCCAGGCCGACGTCAGCGACGCCACGACCGCCGCGGAGCGTATCCAGCGCCTCTATCGGCGTGTTTACGCCCGGACGGCGGAACCTGCCGAGGTGGAGTTGGGGCTGCGTTTCCTGGAGGCGGCACGTGCTGAGGACGGGCCGGCGGCGCCGGCCTTGGGTGCGTGGGAGCGCTATGCGCAGGTGCTCTTGCTGGCGAATGAGTTTGCGTTCGTGGATTAACCTCCCCCGCTTGCGGGTTAGCAAAGGAGAGTGCTAACCCGCAACCGGGAGATTCTCAACGCGGCGGGAACCCGGGCGGCACCACAGGCATCGGCTGTCCAATCATCGCGGGTGGTGGGCCGGACTCCGGCGGCAACAACTGCACCCGCGGCGCATCGCTCGGCTGCCAGGTCTGTGCCGGCGTCCCCAGCGGCTGCTGTTGATAGCGCGGCAGGTATCCCGGAGGCGATACATCCCCGAAGCGCTGTCCGTCCTGTCCCGGCGTCGCCGCGACGCCGCGGTAGATCGGCGTTGGCTCCAGCGGTTCGGCCGGCGGCAACGTCACACGCACCACGGTTCGCTTCGCCGGCTCAACCTGAGCGAGCTGCTGCCCGCGGGTCTTGTTCTTCGCTAACTGAATGATCGACATGCCCTTCGTGTCCTTCAGGTGCTTCAGCCATGCCCCTTCCAATTCCTCGATAGTCCGGAAACCGTAGTACGAATGGGCCGCACTGTCCCAACCGCGCGTCATGCCGTGGTTGACGAAACCCAGGTACTTTTGGCGATCGCTCAAGTAGACGAGATAGTGCGCCAGCGAAAAACCCTGGGCGTACAGGCACATGACCTTGTCGCGCTGCGGCGGATAGTCGGTCAGGCTGAGGAGCCGGCGCAGCTGGAATTGCTGGCCGTGGTTGAGAATCTGGCGGACGAGCTTGTCGTGGCGGTCGAGTTCGATGTCGTCTTCCGACAGCACGGCGCCGCCCTCATCGGCCCAGCGCGGCACGGGCCGGCGGAAGTAGAACGCGAAGACCGTATGCGTAATCTCGTGCGGCAGGACGCTGTTGAGTAGACGATCCAGCGGACCTTGAATCTCCATCTTTTGACTGGCGACCCCTCCTTGTGGTGCGAAGACAAAGGAGGTGGCGCCGCTGGGGCCGTCCATGCTGACCTGCACATAGAGCGGGCAGGGCTGCGGCCAGTTGGGCATCTCATAGCCGAGCCACTCGATGGCTTTTTGTTTGCGGTAGTGTTCGGCATACTGGCCGACCTGCTGGGCAACCTGGGGTGTGGGCGCGTGGACCATGAAATTGGTGGTGCGGTAGGACGCGCCCATCGAGGTGAACACCGCGACCAACACGCAAATGACAGGACGGCGAGACATGCCCACAGCCTCCGGAAATGGCACTCGGGGAAGGGAGTCCGGGAAAGAGCTGCATCTCCCTGCAGATGTGTCCGGTGCAAGTCTACAGCAAACCCTGAGCCGAGCCAGGAAATGAGTCCCCATTTCGCGCTGAGGACGGCCTCAACGTACGGTGTGGGCTGAGGTTCGGGATCGGGAAAACTGCTCAGGGGTGTCGGAGAAGACGGCGGCGAGGATTGTAAGAATTACTCAAGTAGTTGTTCGTTGGCAGAAGTCAGAGCCCGAGCGCCAGCGAGGGCGTAGCGGACGCCCTCGCTGGCGCTCGGGCCCTGACAACTCCCAACTACGAATCACTGCTTCGGCGGCGCCAGCGAGCGGACGAGTTGGCCGTTGTTGCCGTTGTAAATTCGGACAACGCCCTCCTCGCCGCCGGCCGCGACGATGCTGCCATCCGGGCTGACGCCGACGGCATAGACGAAATCGCTATTACCGCCGAAATTACGCGTATTGCCCCCGGTCTGCACGTTGAAGAACTTCACCTGCTGATCGCCGCTGCACGTCACGAACTGCGGCGTCTTGCCGATGAACTGCAGCCGTGTCACCTGCTTCTGGTGGGCATTGATCGTGCGCACCTGCTCGCCCTTCTCGAAATCCCACACCTTCACCGTGTTATCGGCGCCTGCGCTGGCGAGCAGATTGCCGCCGCTGAACCAGCCGACGTCGAGCACATGGTGCGTGTGTCCCTCGAACGACTTGACGAACTTGCCGCTGGGCAGCTCGAAGACCTTGATGAACTTGTCGGCGCTGCAGCTGGCGATCATCTTGCGGTCAGGGCTGAAGCTGACGCCGTAGACGGTATCGCTGTGACCGCCCTTGATCTCCTTCACGAGGTTCCAGCTGCCGACCTCGAACACCTTGACCTCGCCGTCCTCCGTCGGCTTGCCGCCGCCGGTCGCCATCCATTTGCCGTCCAGCGAGAACGCGAGGGCGACGACATTGTGAACGAAGCCGGTCAGCTTCTTACGAACCTGGCCCGTCTGCACGTCCCAGAGCGTCACCTCCTTGAAACTGCCGCTCGCGAGGAATTTGCCGTCGGGCGAAAAGGCCATCGACTCGATGAGCGAGATGTGGGCGGCCTTCGCGGGCTTGCCGGCCGGCGTCTTGAGGTCGGGGTAATAGAGGCTGCGAACGTGGGCACCGGAGCCGGCGTCGTAAATGTGGAGCTGGTTGCCGCGGCCGACGGCGACGGTGGACTTGTCGGGACTGACGGCGACGCCGCGTACCGGCGTCACGTTGGCAGGCGGCAGGTCGGCGTCGAACTCCTTCACGACAATGGGGGGCCCGGTGGGCGCCTTCGCACCCTGATCGATCCAGAGTTTGAGGATCGCCAACTCTTCCGGCGTCAGCGGCGTCGGCAGCGGCTCCTCATCGACGGGCGGCATGTACGGCTTGGCGGTCCGGCCGCTCACCTTGTACAGCAGGCTGCTCTCGGCCTTGCCGGGCACGACGGGCGAGCCGCGCTTGCCGCCCTTGATGAGGGCTTCGTAGGTGGTGAGGTTGAACTTGGCCTCGGGATCCTTGGCGCCGTGGCAGGCGAGACAGCGCTTGTAGAGGATCGGCTCGACATGCTCCTGGTAGGTCACCGGATCCTTGCGCTTCAGGTCGATGACCGGGATCGGATCGGCCTCGACGTCTTTTTTCTTCTTTCCCTGGGCCATCACCGGCAGCGGCAGCAGGGCCACGAGGCAGCATGCAATGAGGGAACGCATGGGATTCTCCTGGGTGGATGGTGGGTGGTGGATGGTGGATGGTGCAGATGGAGCATCGTTCCTTCTGCACCATCCACCATCCACCACCCACCATCCACCGCTTACTTGGTGATATTGAGATTAATCTTCGTCTCGTGGGTCAGTGGTATGTTGCCGTTGAAGGTGGCGACGGCGCGGATCGTCAGGTTGGGTCGATTGCCTGGCGGCGCGGCGGTCGCCACGCGCACGAGCAACTTCGCCTCATTGGCACCGGCGGGAATGGTGATCGGATCGGCCGACACGCCCTGCGTGCCCGGCGGCAGGATCA
>DASPXY010001234.1:0-4216 GCA_035637055.1 Gemmataceae bacterium
AGGGCAGCACCCCCATGCCGTCCATGTACTTAGACTTGACCACCTCAAATTTCCCGGCGCGCAGCAATCCCTCCAAGGACGGCTTCTCGTAGCGCCGGTAGTGGCCGACCGCCCTGTCAAGCGCGCTATAGAGCCACGGCAGAGCCGGCACGAACACAACAAACCTGCCGCCCGGCACGAGCGCGTGGTAGGCGGCGCGGATTGAGGCCTGATCGTTCTCAATGTGTTCGAGGACATTGATCATGATGACGGTGTCAAACCGTTCCGGGGACGAGCGGAAGACCCCGTTGGTTGTCGCCAAACGGCCTGCCCGCAGCAGATCGGGGTGGGCGGTCTCCAACCGCTTGCGCAGATGCTGGAAGAGGCTGCCCTCCGGCTCGAGGACCTCCAATCGCGCCGTCGGGTGGCAGGATACATGTGCGCGCACGAGCCACGCGGTGAAGGTGCCGATGCCGGCCCCGATTTCGACCAGCCGCTCCCCGAAGAACGGACGGACTTCCTCGACGAGCCATCGGTAATAGTTCTCCAGATCGTCGAGTGCCAGCAGGCTTGCGGTCAGGCACTCGCATTCAGTCATGCGTGTTGGTGCGCGCACGGCACACAGAGGGAGGATTCTAGACGCGGGTCTGGAAAGAGGCAAGCACAAACTGGCCCAGCAGGGCCGTCCATCGTTTGACAATTTAGGAAGGCTCTGCGTATAAGGGACCGCGGTTGTGAGCGAGCAGGGCGGCTGCAGGCATGTTCAAGATCAAAAAATATCGAAAGGAAGCGACCGATCCAGCCCAACTTGTCGATTCTGTCGAACAGGCTGCCCGCCAGGCGAAGGAGAATATGCGCTGGCTCGTCGCCGGGGTGGCGGTGGCCGTCCTGGCAGGCGCGGCGGTCGGGGGTTTCCTATGGATGCGCCAGCAGGAAGATCGTGCCGCGGCCGAGCTGTTCTACGAGGCGACCCGACACGCTTCCGAACCGTCGCTGACGGGAGGGCCTCCTCCGATGCGACGTCCGGAGGACGTACAGAAAGCCATCGAGACGTTTCGGAAGATCCTCACCGACTTCCCGAGCAGCTCGGTCGCGCCCCAGGCCGCGTATCTGTTGGGGAATGCCTTGAGCGAGCGCAAGGACTGGGACGGCGCCATCAAGGCCTACCAGGATTTTCTGGCCCAATACGGCGCCAATCGGCTCCTCGTCCCGCTGGTCTATCAGCGCATGGCCTACGCGCAACTGGCGCAGGGCAAGCTGGACGAAGCAGAAAAGACGTTCACCGCGATCGTGCAGATGCCGAGCGCCCCCAACAAGGATCACGCGCTCTACGAGCTCGGCAAGATTAACGAACTGCTGAACCGACCGGAGGGCGCGTTGGCATACTACCAACAGATCGTGAAGGACCACCCGTCCTCCCCCTTCGCGACCGAGGCGTCCGTCCGCATCAAGACCCTCGATGCGCGAAAGGCCGTCGCACCAGCTGCCGAGTCCCCGGCGCTCACTCCTCCGTCACCACAGAAGTAAGCCTGATTCCAGCATGAGTACGGACCATCCCAACCGAGGCTCGTCGTGTTGCCACGCACTGGTCCTCCTTGGCGCGACCGGTGTGGTCGTTCTCGGGACCGCGTTGGTGGACCCGTCCCGGCTGTGGCTGTTGGTGGTGCCGATGGTGTTCTGCGGTGCGGCCTACGGAGCTGGCGCGCTGGTCGATCGAGCCGCCGGAGGCCTCGTGGCGGAGCGCGATCATCCGCCGATGGTCGCGCTGTCAATCCGCATGGGTGTGGGGCTTGCGTGCTTGTCGTGGGTGACCTTCCTGAGCGCGCTGGGTGGGGTGCTCTGGCTGGCCGGACTGGGCGTGCTACCAGCCATCGCGTACGGGTTCGTCTGTGCCATTCGCGCAGGCGTTCAGGTCCGCCCGCTCCGTGCGTCTGGGGCCGCTGGAGTCGGAGGATGCCTGCTGGGGGGGGCGTGGCTCGTGGCCTGGCTCTGGGCGACGATCCCGCCCACCTTTTATGACGAACTGGTCTATCATTTGGTCATCCCCCAACGGGTCCTCGCGACCGGCGAACTGCTCACTCTGCCCTGGGTTGTGTTCACACTGATGCCACATGCGTCAGATCTGTTGTTGGCGTGGGGATTGGTCCTGGGCGGTGACCTCGGGGCTCGGGCCATCCAGTTTGCGCTGTGGGTCATGTGTTATCTGGCAGTCTGGGCCATTGTCGAAGTCATGGCGCGGCCGAGGGATGCGGCGTGGGCGCCGTCCTTCATCGCGTGTGCGTTCGCCGCCTCACCCATGGTCTGGTTTCTCGGGACGTTGTCGTTTACAGAGACCAGCCAGGCCGTCGGACTGCTGTGCAGTGCCGTTGTGATCGCGGCCGTTCCGGCACAACGATTGGAGCGGGAGGGGGCCCATCACCCGTTGCATTCGACGGAGCAATGGGTACCCGCGCCCCTCCCGCACCCACACTCTTGGCTGGCCCTGGGACTTGTGCTTGGCTGGGTCGCTTCGAGCAAGCTCTCCGGATTGTACTGGGTGGCCGCGGCCCTGGTCGCCGCGCGCGTGGCTGGATGGCCGCTTGCGGCACTCAGCCGGGCCGCGGTGATCGCGCTGCTCACGGTGACGCCCTGGTGGATACGGGCATTCGTCCATACGGGCAACCCTGTCTATCCCATGTTTTACGGTCTGCTCGGCGGGCAGCCCTGGAGTGCGGAAAGCCAGGCCCGTTTGTTGGCGGATCTCCCTTACGGCACGCCGGGGAGCCTGGGGGGGATGGGGTTGGTTCGCCTTCCGCTTGATCTGGTGCTGCATCCCGAGCGCTTTGGCTCTGCGTCGGATGTGGGCGCGCTGGCGGTCCTCTCGACCTGTGGGCTCCTGGCGTTGCCGGTCGCCTCTCGCCTGGCTGGTCTTCGAGGGCACGCACGGCTACTCGGGGACGCAGCCGCTGTCTTTATGTTGGTGGCTGGAGCCGGGTGGGTCACGACGACGCCGACCGCACGGTTCTTTGCGCCGGCGTTCCTGGTTGGCTTAGCAGTCCTGGCTGGGCTCTGTGTACAGTTCCGCAAGACTGCTCAAGGGTTCGCGCTGGTCTTGCTGCTGGCGGCCGGAGTGGGGGGGGCGTGGCAATTCATCAATCAACACACGACTGTCTTCTCCTCTGTGAATGTAGCGCTGGGGCGCGAGAAAGGCGACGCCTACCTCACTCGGGTCCTCGACCATTGGCCTGCTGCGCGGTTCGTGCGTGAGACTCTGCCACCTGACGCGCGGCTGCTGTTCATCGGTGAGACTCGACCCTATTACTTCGCTCGCAACGCAGTCGCGCCGTACCCGATCGATGCGCACCCGCTTTCGCGCTGGGTTCACGAGGAAATGTCCGCTGAGTCTCTCATCAGGAGGCTGACTGCGGAAGGGATGACCCATGTGGTTCTCAACGTCCACGAGTTTCGGCGCGTGCGCGAGAAATATGGCGTCCTGGCTTTTTCCGGCGAAGCTGCCCCAGAGGACGAGCGTCGCCTCAGGGAGCTGCCAAAGGCCCTGCGGCTGCTCTATGCAGCCAACGGGGTGTACGTCTTTGCAGTGCCTCGGCAGTAGTGGGAGGGCGACTTACGACTTGGCCTTGACCGGTTTGGGGATGAGGAGCCACTCGCCAGGCTTCGGCTTGTAGGACTTGTCCAGGGCGTTGGCCTCCAGGATCGCCGAGAGCGAGGTACGGTGACGCGTCGCGAAGTGGAGCAGGGTCTCCCCGCGGCGGACCTTATAGCGCGTCGCCTGGACATGCTTCCAGTCCGGGTACGTCGCTAGGTTGCTCAGCAAGAGGTCCTTGCTTCCCGCCGGAACCTTCAAACGGTAGGTGGGGTAAGGCGGGGTTAGGTCTTTGCGAAGCTCCGGGTTCAGGGCTTTCAACTCCTGGTAAGTCACGCCAGCGGCCTTGGCCGCCACCCGCAAGTGGATCGGCCGCGTGAGGACCGCTTCCTCGTACTCGACCGGCGGTTGCGGGCTGATCAGAAACCCGTACCGGCTCGGGTCCTTGGCTATGAGGGTCGCGGCGAGAAACCGGGGCACGTACTCCTTGGTTTCGCGCTTGATCAGCTTGGTGTCGGTGAGGTCCCAGAAATCGTCGGCGTGAGCGCGGGCGAGCGCGCGGCCCACCCTCCGCTCGCCGGCATTGTACGCGGCCATCGCCAGCGGCCAGGAGCCGAAGAGGTGGTAGAGGTCGCGCAGATATTGGGCGGCGGC
>DASPXY010001235.1:0-2490 GCA_035637055.1 Gemmataceae bacterium
CGCCGTCTGGCCGGCGGGGATAAACCCCGCCGCTCGTAGCGTTCACGAAGGACAATGGACCACCGAGCATGATGGAGTTACGCGCGGTTACGAAACACTACCTGCAGGGACAGCGCACGGTGCAAGCCCTGCGTGGCGTGAGCCTCCGCATCGACGCGGGCGAGTTCGTCTCCATTATGGGACCGAGCGGCTCCGGCAAATCGACGCTCATGCACCTGCTCGGCGCGCTCGATGCGCCGACCTCCGGCGAGGTGCTTTTCCAGGGCCGCCCGCTGCATCGTCTGCCCGATCGCGAGCTGGCCCTGCTGCGGCGCACGCGTATTGGCTTTGTCTTCCAGTTCTTCAACCTCGTCACCACGCTCACCGCCGTCGAGAACGTCGCCCTGCCGCTCTTGCTCGGCGGTCAGCGCCGCAGCCGCGCTCTCAAGCCTGCTCAGGAGGGGCTGGAGCGCGTCGGTCTCGGCGCCCGCGCCAGCCATTATCCCGAGCAACTGTCCGGCGGCGAGATGCAGCGAGTAGCGATTGCCCGCGCCCTCGTCATCGACCCCGAGGCGGTCCTCTGCGACGAGCCGACCGGCAACCTCGACTCCGCCACCAGCGCCGACATTCTCAATCTGCTCAAGAGTCTTCCCGAGCCGGGCAAGCGCTCGGTCGTCATGGTCACGCACGACGCCCACGCGGCCAGTTACGGCAAGCGCATCGTCCACATCAAGGACGGGCTGCTCGATTACGAGGAGCAGGTCGTCCAGGACAACGGCACGGCAATCCGTCCAGGCCCGTGGGTCGCTACCCGTGGGCTTCTCCCCTGATCCCTCTCTTCAGGGTTTGTGCATGCTATCGGTTTACACGACACTTAGCCTCCGTTATTTGCGGCGGCGGTGGGTTCGCGCCATTTTGATCGTCCTCAGCATCGCCGCGGGCGTGAGCATGTTGGTGGCGACGCGCGCCCTCAATCAAACGATGGATCGCGCCGCCGCGGCCGCCGCCAATCCGCTCGCCGGCGTGGCCGATCTCCTCGTCAGCAACGGCGACGCTCCCGTCGAGCGGACGCTCGCCGCCGAGCTGCGCAAACTCGACGGCGTGCAGGCAGCTCACCCGCGCATCTTCGCCAACGTCAAGTTGCCTGACCTCAAGGATCGCACCGTCTTGCTGGTCGCCATCGATCTGCTCGCCGAGAAGCGGGACGACACGACCACGCGCTGGCATGTCGAGTACGACAAGGGGACCAAGGCTCAGTTCGTCCTGGAGTCCGTCACGGGGACCGCGGTGCTTGTCGGCAAGTCCCTCGACGAGGCCCTGACGGGCAAGCAGGTGCGCGTGCAGGCGCCGGCGGGCAAGAAGCCGGCCACTCTGACCCGCGCCGGCGCCATCAATGCCAGCGGGGCCGCTGCGGCCCTGGGCGGCAACGTGTTGCTCATCCATCTGAACGACACCGCCTGTCGCATCGCCGGCATCAAAGAAGGTATGGTCAGCCGCATCGACCTGACGCTCAAGCCGGGCGCTCATCGCGAGACGGTCCAGAAGAGTGTGGCGGCGGTGCTGGCGGGCCGCGGCGAAGTGCGAACGCCGGAGGAGCAGAACCAGACGGTGCAGAACGTGATGGTCAGCTTGCAGGTCGGTCTGCTGCTCTGTGGGGTGGCGGCGCTGGTGGTCGGGCTGTTCCTGGTTTACAACGCCCTGTCAGTGAGCGTGACGGAACGGAGACACGAGATCGGCATTCTCCGCGGTATTGGAGCGACGCGCGGGCAAGTGATTCGGCTGTTCACCGGCGAGGCTGCCTTGCTCGGCCTGGCCGGTTCGCTGCTGGGGATCCCGCTGGGGTTAGGCATCGCGCACGTTGGCCTGGACCCGATGCAGGAGGTGCTCAGCAAGATTTTCTTCACGATGGAGGCGACCGCGGTAGAGATTAGCGGCGGACTGTTCGTCGCCGCGGTGGTCGCGGGCGTGCTGACGGCGGTGGTCGCGGCGCTGGTGCCGGCGCTGCTGGCGGCACGCGATAAGCCGGCGGAGGCGGTGCGGCGCATTCCGGTGGTGCGGTCGTGGCGTTACCGCTTCGCGCAGGTGGCGGCCAGCGTGCTGCTGCTGGTGCTGGGCGTCCTGTGCATCGCGCTGCGCGATCAGTTGTTGCCGCGGGCCGGGATGTATGGCGGGCTGGGCCTGGTGGTGCTGAGCGCCCTGCTGGCGACGCCGGCGCTCACCGCGGTGCTGGCGCGGCTGTTGCAACCGCTGGCGCGGCGTTGTCTCGGGATCGAGGGGCGTCTGGCCGCCGACAACCTGGTGCGAGCGCCGGGGCGGACGGGTTTGGTGATCGCGGCGCTGGCGGCGGGCGTCGCGTTGGTGATGCAGACCGCCGGCATCATTCGCAGCAATCGCATCGCGCTGCGCGAGTGGGTCAGGGAGTCGATCGCCTCGGACCTGATCGTCACTGCGGGGAGTCCGGTCAGCGCCGGCGGTCAGAGTCTGCCGATGGACGAGGCGCTGGGCGTGAAG
>DASPXY010001236.1:0-5191 GCA_035637055.1 Gemmataceae bacterium
TCCAGCCCAGCGGGCGCAATGGAAATCAGCATCTTGGCCGGTTTGCCGCTCTCGTTCTTGAAGGAGTGCGGCGTCCCCACCGGCATGTTGGCAAACATGCCGGCGCTGGCCACCAGGCATTGGTCCCCAATCGTGAAGGTGATTTCCCCTTCGAGGACGTAGAAGCCCTCCTCCTCTCGGCTGTGGACGTGCGGAGGAGGCCCGCCGCCCGGAGGCACGATGGCTTCCCACAGAGCGTACTGGCCGTTCGTGTCTTCCCCGACCGCCAGGAAGCGATACACGTCGCCGACGACAGCGATGGTGTGTCCTTCGCCCGGCTTCCTGATGACGACTCGTGTGGCATTCATCTCCATCAGTTGTCCCTCGTTCCTGCGCCTCACTTCCTCGGGTGCTTCTCGAAGAACGCCCGCAGGAGGAGCAGTATGGATGGTTCCTCAGCACAGGGGGCTACGCATGCAACGAACGCCTACTGCTTGGCCGCTAACGAAACGCAGATGAGTTCCTGGTCGTTGCGGGCAAAGGCATGACGGTTCGCAAACGCAGGGGCCGCCCATGCCTTGCTTTTCCCCGGCGGTGCCAATAACACCGTGCGGCTGATCTCCTGATAACCTTTGCCGGTGAGTTGCGCTCGGATCAGTTCGCCCCGGTCGGTGTGGAGCAAGACCCCATCCCCATTGGGCGTCAAATGAATGCTCGCCCCGCTTCCCAACCTCGTCACCTTGTCTGTCACCCACAGCTGCTTACCGCTGCTTGCCTCCAGACACACCAGTTCACCGGAAGCCTTGACGGAATAAACGTGGCCATCCTGAATCAGCCCTGTCGAGGTAACACTCAGGATTCTGCGGGCCACAGCCTTTGACTCCGGCCACAGCACCGAGGCGGCTGGCTTGTCGGCATCGAGCTTCAGCATGAGGCCGCTTATCAGTAGCAGATCCTTGTGGCAGACCGGGGTGGTCACGGCACTGGCCGCAGCCGTGGTCAGCTTCTCCCGCCAGTAGGTCTTGCCGGTGGCAATGTCCAACGCCATTACCCCGTCTTGCGCCCAGACGATGAGCTGCCGTTTGCCCCCGGCTGTGATGACGATGGGCGAACTATTCGTCAGACCGCCAGTCGGCGCTTTCCACACCTCCTTGCCAGACTCCTTATCGAGAGCGAGGACGGACGAGAGGTTCGTGTCGGGGTAACTGCCGATGCAGAGGATCAACAGCCCACCTTCGAGCAGCGGCGAAGCGTTGAAGGCGAACTCCTGCACGTCGTACTCCTCCTCCAGATTCCGCTTCCAGAGGATTTCGCCGGTCAGTGAGTCAAGACAATGGAGATCGCCCTTGTTGCCCAGAGTGTACAACTTCCTGCCCTGAACGATGGGCGTCGCCGTTGGCCCTCGGTCTGGAAACGCCCACTCGGGGTAAGTAACGTCGTAGGCAAAGGTCCAGAGTGGCTTGCCGGTGGCTTCGTCGAAGCAGTGGACACGCTCCCTGGCCTTGGGTTTCCTCAACTCGGAGTCGGTGAGGTAGACCCGGCCCTTGGCGACAATCGGACTGGACCATCCCGGCCCCACCTTGGCTCGCCACCGAACCTGCAACCCGTCTGGAGGAAACGATGCCAGGATGCCGGTCTCGCTCCACACGCCATCCCGCTGCGGACCTCGCCACTGCGGCCAATCCTCGGCCCGGAGCGCAGCGGCCAAGAGCAATGGCAGAGCCAGCGAAACGGTCAGCATGATTCTTGAGTGAGCCAACCCCATGCCGAAACCCTCCTCGGTCAGCTACTTCAGATACTTCCCACCCTGAGCTTTGCACTGCTGGCTTTGTCTGGGTGGAATCGTCATCCACTCCCAGCCTTCCGTCGTCAGCAGCCTGGAGAGCGGGTCGAAGCAATTCGTCATCGCTTGATGGATCGCTTCCGTGAGCAGTTTCCCTATTCGGGCTGGACGTGATAAACAAGCCTGCCCAACAGCAATCATCTCGACAGGATTTTCGGCATCGGCGAAGTCGCCTCACTGACTGCGGAGCAACGAAAAATTCCTAAACCAAATGGTTGACAATGATCCTGCTGCCGATATATTAAACCACATGGTTCAAGATCGATCTCCCAGCCTGGATCGGGTCTTTCACGCCCTGGCGCACCCCGCACGGCGGGCAATGCTGCGGCGCCTCGCTGACGGGGAGCGGAACCTCAGCGAGTTGGCGGCGCCGCTGCGCATGTCGTTTCCCGCTGCCTCGAAGCACGTTCGCGTCCTGGAGCGCGCCCGGCTGGTACGTCGCCGCGTGGTAGGGCGCTCGCATCTGTGCCGAATCGAAGGCAAGCCGCTCGCCGACGCCAGCGGTTGGCTGGAGAGCTATCGCCGCATCTGGGAAGGCAACTTCCAGCGCCTCGACACTCTGCTGGACGAGTTGAAAAGCCAGGAGAAGGACAGTGGACACTCGAACCGTTAGGAGGAAAAACTGATGCAGCACACGGGCACTCTGAGAGTCACCACTCCCACCGACCGCGAAATTGTCATAACGCGCGTCTTCGATGCGCCGCGCAGCCTCGTTTTCGACGCCATGAGCAAACCGGAGTTGCTCAAGCGCTGGCTCCTCGGACCTCCGGGGTGGTCGATGGTGTGTTGCGAAAACGATGTGAAAGTGGGCGGTGGTTTTCGCCATGTGTGGCGCGGCCCGGACGGAACCGAAATGGCGATGCACGGCGTCTACCGCGAGGTGGTCCCGCCCGAGCGCCTCGTCCGCAACGAATCGTTCGAGTTCGGCTGCGCTGCCCAGGCGGGCGAGCAGATTGGGACGGCCAGCTTCACGGAAGAGGGAGGCAAGACCACGCTGACGCTGACGGTGCTGTTCCCGTCGAAGGAGGCGCGCGACGCCGCCCTCGCCTCCGGCATGGAGCATGGCGTCGCTGCGGGCTATGACCGGCTCGCGGAGCTATTGGCGGGGACACTGGCGCGCGGCTAGCAGATGCCAGGGAAGTGTTGGACGAGCCGGAAGCGTCAGCGACGGAGAGGGAGTCCGTCGCTGACGCTTCCGGCTCGTCCAGCAACCCTTGGCGTATCCTCGAATGGGTCAGGAGGTCCCGGACGCCTGCCGTTTCTTCCCCTGGCCATCGCGCCGCTCAGCATTCAGGAGTTTATCGAGCGTGTAACTCGTCATACGGCCAGGCTGCCCGGCGAAATACTCTTCCAGCAGCGGCAGGACGTGATGCTGCCACAGCACCGCCAGCCGCGCCTCGTCCAGGTCCGGGACCATGAAATAACTGTGCCCGACCTGCTGCTGGCCGCCGAGATCCTCGCGCAGCCGAGCATTGAGGCGCTCGAACAGCCCGACGATGGCCTCGGCGAAGTCCGCCCCGGCACGCGGCGGGTGAGCCTGCAACCATGCCGTCAGCACCGCGGCGTCGGGCGGCATCTCCAGGAACGAGAAACGCCGCCGCAGGGCCTGGTCGATCAGCGCCACCGAGCGATCCGCCGCGTTCATCGTGCCGATGAGGTACAGGTTCGCCGGCAGCCGGAAGGCGCGGCGCGAGTACGGCAGCGACACCGTCTGATCGCGATACTCCAGCAGATAGAGCAGCTCGCCGAAGATGCGCGGCAGGTTGCCGCGGTTGATCTCGTCGATGATCAGCACGTGCGTCTGTGCCGGTGAGCGCCGCGCCTCCTCGGCGAAGGAGCACAGCAGGCCGTCCTCGACCGGATAGGTGACGTCGTGACGACCATCCACCTCGACCGATTTTGCCTTAATGCCCTCGACAAACTCCTCATAGCTGTAGGCCGGATGGAACTGCACCAGGCGCAGCGATTCCTCGCGACCGCCAGTCAACAGCCGGGCCAGGCAGCGCGCGACGAACGTCTTGCCCGTGCCCGGCACGCCCTGCAAGATCAATTGCCGCTTGAGGTCGAGCAGCATGCGCGCCCGCTGCAACCATTCCCGCGGCAGAAACGTGTCGCGATGGAAGTCGGCCTCGGCATAGGCTCCGCCCGGGGGCAGACCGCCACCGCGGCGCAACAGGAGGGCTTGCGGCTCGGCCGTCACCGCACAGGCATAGGCCGGCAGCAGGCGATCGAACGTCAACAGAATCTCACCGGCGAGTTCGTCGGTGGTCAGGAGCGGGTCGGGCGCAGGGATGGATTTGCCGGCAATGAGCGACTTGCCCGCGGCCCAGGCACGCAGGTCGCCCGGGGCGAGCACAGCAGTCGCCGCGGTCAAGTCCTCGCCGTGGCCGAAGCGACACTCCGCCAGAGCGCCGCCCGCGGCCAGGGCGCGATGGAGCAGTTCGGCGTGTTCCTGCACGTTGCGCCGGAACAGCTTGCCCGCCTCGCGGGCCTCGCGGCCGAGGCGCAGACCGCAGGTCAGCCCGTCGGCGTCGAGGCGGACGAACAACTGGGCATCGTGGCGCTTGCCTCGGTGTCGTTTCGGCTCCCGCGCCCCGCCTCCTACGGGCTCGGGAGCCTCTGGGCGGCGACAGAAGGTGATCCACAGAGCCGTGTGATACGGCACCGACTTGCCGTAGTCGTTCTTGCAAATGCTGGTCAACGCCCGGCCGCTGCGCGCTGCCGTCTCCAGGTCGTAGCCCCACTCTGGCCGGAGCACAGGATCAACATACCGCTCGGCGAGCGCCCGGCACAACTCCACCAGCGGCTGCCGCACCGCGAACTGGTAACGAGCCCGCTGCGCAGTCATCCACGCCCGGTTGTTGTTCGCGGCCAGTTCGTCGAGGAAGCGAAACGTGTCGGCGCAAAAGCCCCCGAAAACGACCGGGTGCGCCAGCAAACCGCGTTGGCCCACAGCCAACACCTCACGCCGATCTTCGCGCGCACACGCCGCCAGCACCGACGGCGCTTCGAGCGGGTGTAACTTGTGCTGCTCGCGCAACCAGCCGACGGCCTCGTTGAATAGTCGATAGCGCTCAGCCGGCGAGCCGCTGGCCTCGCCGCCATCGCCAAGGGCTGCGTAGCCCTGCTGGACCGCGTCATCCCAGACGTGAAAACGGCGAGCGTCGCGCAGGTGGAGCACCGCCGTCGGCAGCCACAGGCCGGCGCCGGGGATGGGGTCAGCACGCCAAAAGAGTTCGAGGATCTCGTAAGGGTCATTCGCCTCCCACAAGCGGCCGACCCACAAAGTCAGGGCCTCGCTGTGGCGCGCCCAATCGACGGCAGCGTGCAGGCGCGTCACGTCCCCCGCCGCGGCGAGGGCGTTGCCGA
>DASPXY010001237.1:0-11222 GCA_035637055.1 Gemmataceae bacterium
TGGAACGCAAACTCGCGATCGAAGCAGCGTGTGGTGTAGACCTGATCGGGCTGCGGCTGCGGCACGGCGATATCGGCGAGCGGGGTCAGCTGTTTCACGACGCATCTCCTGGTTGGTTGAGACCGTAGAAGGCGACAGGCACGACCTGATGGTGCGGCACGCCGACGCGAGCGTACTGGGCATCGCGGACGGCGACCTCGTCAATCACCACCACATCGAGCGGCAAGGCGCCCCATTCGGTGACGTAATGACCGAGGGCCTTGCCGACGTTCTCTCGCACCAACAGTACCAGAGGAAGCCCGGCGGGGAAAGATTGTACACGCAGCGTGGCGGCGATTCGCTTGCCCATGTCCCGCACGGTCGCGGCGGCCTGTCCCCCGAGGCCGACCTGGACACAGCCGCCGCGCGGGCTCCGCCGCACCAGATCGAGGACAGCGCGCACGTGGTCATCGCTGGAGGCCGTGGTCAGTGTGCCGAGAATGGGCATGTCGGTAAGAGGCAGGATTTCGCGGCGCCGCAGGAAGAGGGTGCTACCGGAGATCTCGGTGTTGTGGCGCAGCAGACCGTAGACCGTGGCACGTCCAGCGGACGCGGGCCGATACGTTCGCAGATGTTCCGCCCAGCGCGGCGAGGAGGCGAGGCGCCGGGCAAGGTCAATGCCGAGGTCGCCGTAGTGCGTGGTCGGCGGCCAGGGTTTGCCGTCGAGGTGAGCGTAGATCAGTTCGCCGACGCCGCCGGAGACCGTGATAAAGATATTATGCACTCCTGTTAGTGGTCGAAAGGCGACCTGCTGATGGAGAGAAGCGACCGGATCCGCGAACGTCGCCGATTGCCCGGTTGCTGCCGCTGCGAGAAGCTCGACGTACCAGTCCAGCACGGCGTCGATCTCGGCCTCGGTCAGAGTGTCGCCGACTCCCTTCAGAATGCTGAGATGAGCGAGCAAGGTACGGGCGTAGCGAGAGAGTTTCGCGATCCGATAGGTTCCCGGAACAACCTGGACGTGGCGAGCGCCCACGAACAGGCAGCCGGTGCGCAGCACTTCGCCGGCTTTTCCGAGGGCCAGGTTCGTCGTGCCGCCGCCGATGTCGAGATTGAAGAAGTAGGCTTCGGGATGAGCGCGCGATAGGCACGCGCAACTGCCCATGAAGGCCAGCCACGATTCCAGGCACGGGTCGTCAGCCGTGGCGATGAGGGCATCGCCGAGGCGATGCCGAATCAGGCCGACGAGCGCAGCGGCGTTGTCCTTCTGGGCCGTCAAGCCGGTGAGGAGCGCCCCGCCGCCGAAGATCTCAGCCGGCTGCACGCCGCCCGCCGTCAACCAGCGCTCCAGATAGGCGTCGATGGCCTGCTCGTCGAGACGGTCGTCGTGCAACGGCGTAAAGACCATTTCGGAGCGATAAACTTCGCCAATGTCGCTCAACTCTGTGCGGCCGGTGACCGAGTTGCGCACAAGGCGGGCGTCGGCGATGACGGCGCTGCTCGTCGTGGTGCCGAAATCCAAACCGACAAGCTTGATAGGATGACCCATGCTTGACCCACTTGGCCCCGCGGACCGACGCGAAACGCCTTTGCACTCCAACCCGTGTTATGGTAGCGTCTCCAACCCTGGACTGCCGTTTTCAATTCCTGGAGGCAAATCGATGACGTCCCATAAGCCCGTTCAGAGAGTCCTCGCCCTCCTGTTGATCGTGCTCGTGATGGATGGCGCAAGCAGAGGAGCCTGCGAAGACAAGGAAAGCCGCACGAAGGCGGAAGAAAAGGCCCGCGGCGCCGTGGCCGACAAGCAGCAGGGACCGGAATCCTCGCCCCTGGATGACAAACTGCGACAGGCCTTTGGCGAGCGATGCCCGGAAGTCGAACGAGCGATCAAACTGGAACTCCGCAAGCGCGGTCTGCTGTTGACAGCAGACGAGGCGACCTTTGAAGCAGACGGTCGGCTCCGCTTGAGCCCCTGCAGCATCGCTCGCTTCGGCAACCAGAAGGGGACCACTGACACCCCGGTGGTCACCACCCTTCGCAGTCAGCACGCCTACCTCACGCTCGACCGGCCCCTCGGGTCGTTTGACGATCTGGGCTCATGCGAACTCCTGACGATCGAACTGACGGGAGGGATGCGGCTCATTGTGGAAGCGCAGCAATGAGCGCGTGCAGGATTCGCGATGCTTTGGAGAAGCGTGCTGGCGAAAAACGCTTCTGCGAAGCGTCGCTAACCCTGCCTCGCTCTGCGCTCCTGCTCTTGCGGTGGCTCACTTCTGTCGCGGGCTTCCTGCGGGACAACTTGCCTGCAACCTTGTCACCGTGTCCCGGCGCGTGACGGGATAGTCCCCTTCCTGGCCGACGAACGGCAACGCCAGCATCCAGTGCAGCCGGTCGGCAACCCGCTCATCGCGAAACTGCTCCAGGCCGATCGTCATGGCTTCGTGCCCCAGCGCGGGCTGGGCGCGGTAGGTGCCCAGCAGGTGGTCCCACCACGGCAGGTTGAACCCGAAATTGCTGTTGGTTTCGCGCGGCAGGATCGAGTGATGGACTCGGTGCATCTCCGGCGTGACCACCACCAGCCGCAAGAGCCGATCCAGCCAGCCCGGCAGGCGAACATTGCCGTGATTGAACAGCGATGTCGCGTTGAGCAGCACCTCGAACAGCAGCACGCCGAGCGCTGGCGCCCCCAGCAGGGTCACCGCCGCCATCTTGATCCCCAGCGATAGCACGATCTCGATGGGATGGAAGCGAACGCCGGTGGTGGCGTCGAAGTCCAGGTCGGCGTGGTGGACCATGTGCAGTCGCCAGAGCGCCGGCACCGCATGAAACATGACGTGCTGCAGGTAAATCACCAGATCCAGAACGACCACGGCCAACACGACGGCCACGCATTCCGGGAGCGAGACGCTGTTGAGCAACCCCCAGCCGCGCTCGTGGGCGACCAACGCCGTACCGATCGCGCCCAGCGGAATCAGGAAGCGGACGATGAGGGTGTCGAGAGCGACGAGGCCGAGGTTGCTCAGCCAGCGCACGGGACGGCCGACCGTGGGCCGTCGGCGCGGGGCCAGCACCTCCCACACGGCCATCAAGAGCAGTACGCCGCCGAAGCAGGTCAGTCGGATCAGGGACTCGGACCCGAGCAGGTCCATGCATGCTCCTGGGGGCTGGCCCCAAGCCCACGGGCCGCGGCCCGTGGGCTTTCGTCCGCGCTTGTTGCCAATCCGGAATGGGCTACTTGTACGGTACATCCCAGCGGCTGCGAGCGTCACAGGAGTTAGCTAATAGGCGGCGGCCGTGCCATCAGAAAGGGTTATGAGAGGCGGATGACTTGTTGGCGCAGTGGGGAGGCGTGGCCGGAGTGCGGTGGATGCCATAAGTTGTATTTATGACCCTCACGAGAGCTATAAGGAAACGCGCGAGGTGTGCTTGCTGCGCCGGAGTCGTAGAATGCGTTTGGTGAGAGGCTGCTTCGGGCAAACCCTTTGCAGCCTTCTTGCCTTGCGGCTGCAGCAACCTCCCTGAGTTTTTCGTGTGCCCTCCCGCGCATGGCTCCCGAGAATCACCCCGAACCGCACCCCGGCGCGGTCCTGCCGCAATCCCCCGGACGACGTCGCGCCTCCGGCAGAGGCGGCCGGTGCAAAATCATGAGAAAACCGAATGAAGCCTTTCCACCAACGTCTAGGAGAGGATAGATTATCCGGAGCGTATTCCGGATGTGTTGTACCCTCTTGGGTCGAACGAGAGTCGAAAGGAGACTCAGCATGAAAGTTCGTCTCGCGGGCTCCCTTGTGGCAGTCGCCTGCCTGGCGCTGGCCCACACGGCCATCCTGGCCGACGATGTCAAGTCCGGGCCAGAGAAGAGGAATGGCGGGGCTTTTGACGTCAAGGCCATTACCGGAGAGCTGAAGGGCAAGACCCTTTGCTATGTCTGAAAGTACAACGGAGAGGCCCGTGCGGCCGTAGTCGTTGTGTTCAGCCAGAAGGCAGACGATAATGTTGCAACCGTGATCAAGGCAGTCGATCAAGTCCAGAAGAACAATGCCAAACTGGGCACGGTCCTGGTCGGTGTCAGCGGCGTCGAGGCGGCTGACCTGACGAAACTTCAGGACACCCACAAGCTCACCACTCCTTTGACGATCGCCGTCAATAAAGACGGCCCCAAAGCCTGGAAGCTCAACAAGGACGCGGCGGTGACCGTGGTGATCTACAAGCGCGGCGGCGCGATTCATCGCAATTTCGGCTTCACGGACACCAAGGGCGCGGCGGCGAAGGCCAAGGAAATCGCCACCGCGACCGAGGAAGCGCTCAAGTAACCCCATTCGATGACCAGGTGACAAGCTGACAAGGTGACAGGGTGACCCCTGGCTGTGGTCCCCTGTCACCTTGTCACGTTCCCGGAGGCGAGTTCATGCGCTGGCGCGTTTTGCTCCTGACGGTCGCCCTGATTCTGGTCACCTTGTCACCCGGTCCCCTTGTTCCCTTGTTCCCAGTGCCGGCCGTCTCGGCGCAGGATAAGAAAAGCGATCTCATTCTCGGCGCGATCAACGTCAACCCGCCGCACATCTCGACCGACAAGTCCGTCAAGTGGGATTACGACATCGTCTACGTGCGCGCCCCGCGCCACGGCAACGACGTCGGCACGAACTGGCCGGAGATTTCCAATCCTCTGTTCATGGACGCCGGCGCCGACCTGATGCTGTTGCACCCCGACGGCACGGAGGAAGTGCTCGTCCGCGGTGGCCCCGGCTCGGTCACCGATCCGATGGTGTCGTTCGATGGGCAATGGGTCTATTACTCGCTCTTTCACGATCTCAAAGGTGGCTCGACCTCGCAGGGCGCCCCTGCCGGCGCGGATATCTACAAAATCCATGTCAAAACGCGGAAGACTGTCCGCCTCACGCAGCAGGAGTTCACGCCCAACACCGGCGCCGGCAACTGGTCGCGTGACTTCCGCACGGCCGAGCCGGGCAAGAATTCCCTCGGTTACGGCGTGTTCAACATGGGGCCATGTCCGCTGCCAGGCGGCAAGGTGATGTTCACCAGCAACCGCAACGCCTTCAAGCCGCCCAAGCGCCTGCCGCACACGCTGCAACTCTTCGTGATGGACGACCCCCCTCACCCCGACCCTCTCCCGCAAGGGGCGAGGGAGCGAAATGTCGAGTGCATTGGTCACCTCAACCTCGGCATGGCGCTGCACCCCGTCGTCCTGATGGATGGCCGCGTCATGTTCAGTTCGCTGGAGTCGCAAGGGCTGCGCGGCGCGACGCTCTGGGGCCTGTGGACGATCCATCCCGACGGCACCAACTGGAACCCGCTCGTCAGCGCGTTCCTGCCCGGCGCCAGCCCGAGCGCGTTCCACTTCCAGACGCAGCTTTCCGACGGGTCAATCGTCGCGGAGGAATACTACAATCAGACGAGCAGCGGCTTTGGCGGTTACCTGAAGATGCCGGCGCAGGCGCCGGAAGGGACGCCATCGTTCGGTCCCGGCTACACGGAAAATCCGCGCAACCCGCCACTTCGAGGCGGCCGCTTCGACGACGGCCGGCCGCGTTTGCGCCGCTTGCCGTTTAGTCCTTACGGCGTCGAGTCCATCACCCCCTTTGCCCGCACCGATGAGGGCGCCGCCGATTTCTCCGTGCGCGGGGCGAAAAGCTCGACGCGCGTCGGCCGCGTGACGCATCCCTCCGGCGCCCCGGACAATCACCTCCTGACTGTCTGGTCGCCTGGTCCGGTCAACGGCGGCTACACGGTGCATCGTCCGGCGGTGGACGGCGGCCTCTATCTGATCAAGGGCGGCAAGACCGTCGAGGAACCGGGGCAGATGCTCCTGATCAAGAACGACCCGAAATACAACGAGCAGTGGCCGCGTGCCCTCGTGCCCTACAAGCGCATTTACGGCATCGACGAGCCGAAAAGTCTTCCATCTCTTGCCAACGACGGGAAACAGTCGCCGCACCTGCCGGCAGGTACGCCCTTCGGGCTGGTCGGGACAAGTAGCTTGTACAAGCGCGAGAGTTACCCGAACGGGGTAGTGCCGCCGAACAAGGTCACGGCCACCTTCGCCGGCGGCGTCGATCCCACCGGCGGCTATCTCGACCTCGACCCGTTCAACTCGACCGTCGAGGGCGTCTCGCTCAACTGGATCAACCAGGGCGCCGACGCCGGTCGCTACTCTAACGGCGACATTCACGCGATCCGCATCCTCGCGATGGAGCCGACGACGGATCGCAACCGCGGCCCCAAATCGGGCCGCACCTTCCGCAGCCATGCCAACGAACGGCTGCGCATCCTCGGCGAGATTCCGGTGCGCCACTTCCCCCAGCAGAAAAACCCCTCCCCCCAACCCCCTCCCCGCAACGGAGAGGGGGAGAAGAAGAGTTTGGCTCCCCCTCTCCCTGTGGGGGAGGGGGTTGGGGGGAGGGGTCTCGGAGGCCAACCCCTCGACCCCGACGGCAATCCCGACACGAGCTTCCTCGCGAAAATCCCCGCTGATGTGGCGTTCACGTTCCAGACGCTGGACAAGCACGGCATGGTGCTGAACATGGCGCAGACGTGGCACCAACTGCGGCCTGGGGAAATCCGCAACGACTGCGGCGGCTGCCACGCGCACAGCCAGCGACCGACTCCCTTCGAGAAGACCTACGCCGCTCGCCCCGATTACAAGGTCTTCGACCTCACCCAACAGACGCCCCTGCTGACCAGCAAGAAGCACGACCAGTCCGGTCAGAAGTGGGACGTCAAGGACGAGACCGGCGTGCGGTTCGAGAAGACGGTCAAAAATGTCGAATACTATCGCGATGTTAAACCGATTCTCGATCGCAGTTGTGCGGCATGTCACACGGCGAGCGGGGGGCGTAAGCCCCCTGGTAATCTCGTCCTCGATGACGATAAGATCGTCAGTCTGCCCAACGCCGACGACGTGCCGGGAACCTATTACCGGTTGACGATGGACTATGCCGGTCGTTTCGGGCACAAGCCGGTAACCGGGGCCTGGCGCGGTCTGAACGCTTCGCGCTACATTCGCATGTTCCAGTCGCGGCGCAGCCTGCTCATCTGGAAGGTGTTCGGCGAGCGCACCGACGGCTGGACGAACGACGATTTCCCGACCGAGAGCGAGCCGGGCAACCCGAGGACGCTGCGCCTCAAGGGGCAACCTGTCCCGGACACCCTCGCCAACCGCAATCGGGCCGACCTCGATTACACCGGGCCGCAGATGCCGCCGCCCGAGGCAGTCGCCGGCACCTACGTCGGCCCCGACGGTCAGAAAATCAAGGTGGCTCCGCTGACCGACGAGGATCGCCGGACGCTGGTGCGCTGGATCGACCTGGGCTGTCCGATCGACCTGGATTACAACCCGGCCTCGCCGCAGACGACGGGTTATGGCTGGATGCTCGACGATCAGCGACCGACGCTAACGCTGGCCTCGCCGCGCGCCGGGGCCAATCCGCCGCTGACACGCCTCCTGGTCGGCATGTACGATTACGGCGGCCTCGACACCAGCAGTTTCGAGGTGATCGCCAGTTTCCCGGTAGCCGGGATCGCTGCGGGAAAGAACCTGGCGGCGCAATTCCGCTCCGCCGCTCTGGGCGTCTGGGAGTTGCCCCTTGTCGAACCGCTCACGATCCGTGAGGGCAAACTGACCGTATCGGTGCGGGATCGTCAGGGGAACGTGACGCGCATCGAACGGACCTTTTCGGCAACCCGATAAACCGCCGACGAGCCAGGCCGACACAAGCCCGGAGCGCCAGCGACGGGACGGGAGCATGGTCCCGTCGCTGGCGCTCCGGGCTTGTGGGAAGTGTGTCCCGTCGCTGGCGCTCCGGGCTTGTGGGAAGAGTGTCCCGTCGCTGGCGCTCCGGGCTTGTGGCATCAGTCGCCGAGCGTGGCAGGAATCCATAGCCATACGGTACACGGTGCCGCTCCTCCTTGCCGACGCCCTCGCGGGTAAGAGGCCCGCTCTCCCGCGAACACAGGATGCGTTCTCATGGAAATCCTGACGCTGAAAGTCACGGTCAGCGAGCAAGACCTCAACGATCTAGCGAAGAGACATCTCCCCAAAGACGTGCCGATCGAGGAACTGCAAATCCACATCACCCCGGAGGGCCTGGTCGTCAAGGGCGAGTATCCGCTGTTGGTCACCGTGTCGTTCGAGACTCTTTGGGAACTCGGTGTCAGCGGCGGCAAGGTGGTCGCGCGGCTGGCGAAGGTCCGCACACTCGGCATGCCCATGACGGTGCTCAAGAGCGTCGTGATGGGCGTCATTGCCCAGGCGGCGAAAAGCGAGCCCTGGCTGGCAGTCGAGAAGGATACCGTGCAGGTCGATGTCGAGGACGCGCTGGCCCGCGAAGGGCTCAAGGCCAGCCTCAACCTGACGGCGGTGCGCTGTGAGGCCGCCACACTCCTGATCGAGGCGGGGCGAGCGGAGGGGTGAAGCTGACGGGTGGCTCCCGTGGGCTGCCGTGGCGACTTGCCCGGCGAACTGGACGAGGCCAGCCCAGTCGCGCTACACGATGGCCCCGTCGCTGTCCTGCTCCTCTCCTTCGGGAGAAGGCGGCGGGGGCGGCGCGTTCTTGTAGGGGAAAGCGACCCAGATGAACACCCCGAGCGCAGTCCCGGCAATGGCACCGACGATGCCCCCCTGAATCGCTGACTCCAGCAGGCCAAGCCGCGGTGGTCGCGGGTTCGTCGCCATCACCAGGCCAATCAGGGCGCCGAACACCAGTCCCAGCAGCGCCGGCACGATCACCCAGCCCAGGCCACGCGCCTCGACTGGCGCTGCATCGGGATTGGGGTGACTCTCCAGCGGCCCCGCAGGCGGTTGGTCTTGCGGAATAGGTCTCTCGGAAAACGACATCGCATATCCTCATCGGGCGAGTGGGTGGCGGGAGAAGAAGGGAATGGCCTCTCTTCTCCCGCCACCCGCCACCCGTCACCCACCACCCGTTTCGGTGCCGTTTTCAGGCTAGGAACAGGGCGCCGACCTGTCAATGTGAAAGCGCTTCAGGTTGTGCTGACGGAAGGTTTTAGGGCGACTTGACAAGCCGGAGAGACTTTACTACGAAGGAGAGTACGAAAACCCGGCGAACGAGGCGGAAAGCGGCGCCGCGAGCGACATCTCCAGACGTTTTTCGGCTCTCCTGGTTGTTTGGGGCACAGGCGCCGGGTGGGCAAATTTTCCCTGCGGGCGCGGTTCTCAAAAGCCCGGTTGACGTCCCCAACTGGGGGGATAGAGTGCGCTTTGAGAGCGCGACTCCGCGGCGCGAAAAAAGGTTCCGTAAGCTGCGCTGATACCAGTTTCCCGGGCGCAGATGCTGATAAAGCGGGAGGGATGAGGAGGACGCGTCCCTCGGATTCACTTTCTTCAGAGAGGATACTGTGATGTTCGGTGGCACAACGCTGGTTCGTTGGCGGGCGGAGGCGGACCTCGAATCCCGCTGGTGGTTGCTCCCCGGAGGCCGACCGGAGCACGTGATCTCCCCGCTCGCCCGCGACGACGAGGACGATGAGGACGACGAGGACGACGAGGATGACGATCTCGACGACGAGGACGATGAGGATCTCGACGACGAGGACTTCGACGAGGACGACGAGTTCGACGAAGACCTTGAAGACTTCGACGACGAGGACGACGATCTCGACGAGGATTTCGACGAGGAGGACGAGTTCGACGAAGATCTGGATGAAGATGAGGACGAAGACGAGGACGAAGACGAGGACGAAGACGACGAGGTGTGAGCCACTTGCGCTTTGGGCGAGTGGCAGCGGGATCTAACAAGCCCCTCTGCTTGGGGAGCCCGCAGCGCCAGCGAAGACGGTCCTCGCTGGCGCTGCGGGCTCCCTGCTTGCGCCGACGAAAAAAAGTCGTCGGAAATTGTCGACCCTTTGCCCCTGCGGGAGCGTATAATCCATGCACACCCTCATTCGAGCCCACTGACGATGGCGCAGGGGCTCGCCTACGACCGTGGTTGGTTCCCTCCCTGGAGACACTGCGAACGATGCTTCATCACCTGGTCGGCTGGTTGCGGAGCGAGGCTCGTCCGGAAGGCGGGCGGGGCGGCTGGGCACGCTGGATCGGTCGGAACTGGGCGCGGCTGACCTATGCGACGCGCGTCGAGCCAACCTGGCTCGAACTGAATCGGCACGAAGTGCCGGTGACAGGGCTGTCCGAGGCGTTCCACGGCTTGCGGATTGTGCAGATGTCGGACTTTCACTGTAGCCGGCACGTCACGCCGGAGTACCTTGGCGAAGCGGTCGAGATGGCCCAGGCGCAGGCCGGGGACGTCATCGTGCTGACGGGCGATTTCATCCACAAGGGTTTCAAGTACGTCGAGCGCTGTGCCCGCGTGTTGGGCCGGCTGCGTGCGGCTCACGGCGTCTACGCGGTGCTGGGCAATCACGATTTTTCGGTGCGCAACGCCCTCGGTTTCCGCCGTCACCGCCATCTGCATCGAACCGTCGCCGACGCCCTGCGCAGCCACGGCATTCGGGTGCTGCACAACGAAACGGTGCGCCTCCACCGCGGCGAGTCGCTGCTGCACCTGACCGGCGTCGAGGATCTCTGGAGTCGCGTTTGCGATCTCGACCAGGCGTTTGCCGGGGTTTGCCCGTCGATCCCGCGGGTGGTGCTGGCGCACAATCCCTGCACGGTGGATTTGCTGGCGGAGCATCGTTGCGACCTGATGCTGAGCGGCCACACCCACGGGGGCCAGATCAACCTGCCCGGACTGGGTCGGATCACGCTCGGCGCGAAGGGTCGCCGTTACGCCGCGGGCATGTACCGCTGCGGAGCCACCCACCTCTACGTAAACAAGGGCGTCGGTTTCGGTTTCCGGGTGCGCTACAACGTGCGTCCCGAGGTGGCGGTCTTCACCCTGAAGCCGGCCCTCGCCGTCTGACGCTGGTGCCCCCTGGTTCCCTGTTTAGCCGCGGTTCGCAGAACCGCGCTCCGGCGGAGCGCGGTTCTGCGAACCGCGGCTAAACATTCTGTGAGTTGGGACATCCGTGGCGCACGTCACCATCGCGTTTGGCCTCCTGCTCATCGTCCTGGGCGTGGGCGGTTACTTCGGCAGCAAGCGCGTCAGCAAGACCGCCCTCATCCCCACCTTTTTCGGCGTCCCAATCCTTGCGCTGGGCCTGGTAGCACTCAAGGATGAGTGGCAGCGCGGCGCCCTTTACGGGGCGGTCGGACTGGCAGTCCTTGGCTTCCTCGGCGCGGGACGCGGGCTGCCCGGTCTGTGGCGCAT
>DASPXY010001238.1:0-3452 GCA_035637055.1 Gemmataceae bacterium
CGTGCGGATTGCGTAGCGTACGTCTCGCACAGCGCCGAGCCATCCCATAAGAATGTCCTACCTCAAGCTGAAAACGGTGCTCATTCTAACGTGATTCGGGATTGCGCCGGGCTCTTGTCACAGGCTCTTATGTTGTAGCTCGCTGATAATGTCCCCTGTCGCGCTCGTTAGTCCCCTACGCTGGCGATCTCCGAGGAGGTCGCGGTTCGCAGAGCCTTGATGCCTCCCACCAGTGTTGCGGGGAGACGCGCGCGGCTTCGCGTCTGTTGTGGGCGATGTAATCACAGATGCTCGTTGGACCGCTCGGTCGTGGTGCGGGGCCGCAGGGGCTGGACGGCTTGATGCCACCGACGCGGACCGTGTAGGCTGTGCCCCGCTACATGAACCCCGCCGTCACGATCGAACTCGCGAGCATCGGCAAGTTCGAGTGGGCGGGCGTGCATCATTGGTGGAACGCACATGAAAAAACTGATCAACGACCCGCAGGACGTGATGCGGGATTCGCTGGCTGGGTTCGCCGCAGCCCACTCCGACATCCTCAAGGTCTGCTTCGATCCCGTGTACGTAGTTCGGGCGGACGCTCCGGTCACCGGCAAGGTGGGCATCATTTCGGGCGGCGGCAGCGGTCACGAACCCCTGCACGGCGGATTTGTGGGTCAGGGCATGCTCGATGCCGCCTGTCCCGGCCAGGTCTTTACTTCCCCGAGTCCCGACCAGATGGAAGCGGCCACTGCCGCTGTCGATGGCGGAGCCGGCGTCCTCCACATCGTCAAGAACTACACCGGCGACGTTCTGAATTTTGAAATGGCTGCGGAGCTTTGCGAGGCGCGTGGCATCCAGGTGGAGTCGGTCATTATCAATGACGACGTGGCGGTGCAAGACAGCCTGTACACGGCGGGCCGCCGCGGCTTGGGCGTGACCGTGATGGCGGAAAAGATCTGCGGCGCCGCGGCCGCCCGCGGCTACGATCTCGGCCGCGTGGCGGAATTGGGCCGCAGGGTGAACGAAAGCGGCCGCTCCATGGGGATGGCGTTGACGTCCTGCACCGTGCCCGCTGCCGGAAGACCAACGTTCGAGTTGGGCGAAGACGAGATCGAGATGGGGGTCGGCATTCACGGCGAACCCGGCCGAAAGCGCATGCCCCACCGGCCGACCAGTGAACTGATCGCGCACATGACGGACGCCATCCTGGCGGACCAGCCGATTCGCGACGGCGGCCGCGTCATTGCCATGGTCAGCGGCATGGGAGCCACGCCCCTGCTCGAGCTTTACCTTGTGTACCGGGAACTGGAGCAGATCCTGCGCGGCCGGAAAATCGCGGTCTCACGCCGCCTGGTCGGCAATTACATCACCAGCCTCGACATGGCCGGCTGCGCGATCACTCTCGTGCAGGCCGACGACGAGTTGCTGTCGCTGTGGGACGACCCGGTGCTGACGCCCGCCCTGCGCTGGGGAATCTGAACATGGCGGTGAGCACGCAAGACGTGCTGCGCTGGCTGAACACTTCGCAAAAGGTCTTTGCCGAAAACCGGCAGCAGCTTACCGAGCTGGATTCAGCGATCGGCGACGGCGACTTCGGAATCAGTCTGGACCGCGGCTTCACTGCGGTGCAGGCGGAGCTGTCCGCTAACCCTCCGGCTGATCTCCGCTCTGTTTTTCAGAGCGTCGCGGGTGTCCTCATCCGCACCATGGGCGGCACCTCCGGGCCTCTCCTGGGCACATTTTTTCTCCGCGCGGGAGCGTCGTGTGCGGGCAAGTCCGAGCTCGCGCCCGCCGACGTGGTGGCGCTGTTCCAGGCCGGCGTCGACGGCATCCAACAGCGGGGCAAAGCCGCGCTCGGCGACAAGACCATGCTGGACGCTCTGCTTCCCGCAGTGGATGCGATGCGAGGTGCCCTGGAGGCTGGAAACGACCTGGCGGAAATGGTAGAACGGGGCGCCGCGGCGGCCGAAGCAGGCGTGCAGGCAACTAAGACCATGCAGGCGCGCAAGGGCCGTGGCAGCTATCTGGGAGAGCGCAGCGTCGGACACCAAGACCCCGGCGCAACCGCCGCTCATCTGTTGCTGAACGCCGCTGCGGAAGTGTGGCGGCCGTGATCGTGACCTTGTGTTACATTTCGCACCGTTCTCTCGAGGTGGCCTATGAAAACACGTTGTATCAGTGGAGTGGCAGGGGCGCTGGCGCTGTCAGCGGCCGTCACCCTGTTCGCTCAGACACCGACACCCTCTGCCGGCGCCCAGGCACCTTCGGGCAACGCCCAGGTACCGCCTGGCGGCCTTTCGCCCGCGCAGATGAGACTCCTGCCCAAGGCGCTGGACAACACGCCGGATATCAAGTTCGAAGTCGTCAAGGACTTCATGAAGTTGCCGCCCAACGTGTATATGGGTGAAGGCATCGGGATCGCCACCAACTCCAAGGGGCATGTTTTCGTCAACACCTGCGCCCAGCAAACGCGCAATTTCGAATTCGATCAGAACGGCAACTTCGTGCGGGAGATTGGGAAGGACCTGTACGGCTTTGTGTTCTGTCATGGCATACGCGTCGATGCCCAGGACAACATCTGGGTGATCGACGAAGGTGCCAACATGATCATCAAGTTCAACCCCGAAGGCCGCGTGACTATGGTCCTGGGTCGCCGGATCGGGTTTCCCTACAATGGGATGGAGCCCCCTGTGAAGGAGATGAATCCGGCTCCGCCGTATATTTTCAATCGCCCCACCGACGTCGCCTTCGACTCCGCCGGCAACATCTTCGTCGCCGACGGCTACGGCAATTCACGCATCGCCAAGTACGACAAGAACGGCCGCTTCATCAAACAAGCCGGCAGTCGCGGATCGGGGCCCGGCCAGTTCAACCTGATACATGCGATCGCCGTGGATGCCCAGGGAAATGTCTACGGGGGCAGCCGCAGCGACCAGCGCATCCTGGTGTTCGACAACGACCTGAATTACAAGACGGTTTACGACCATGTCGGCGCGCCTTGGTCCTTGTGCATTACTACGGGCCCGCACCAGTATCTCTACACCTCCAACTCCAACCCTGACAACCAGGACACCCCGCTGCACAAGGTCAGCGGCCAAATCTTCAAAATGGAGCTGGACGGCACCGTCCTCGGCAAATTCGGTGTCCCTGGCAAAGAGCAGGGACAGTTCAGCACGGTGCACGGAATCGATTGCCGTGCTGAGAATGTGATTCTGGTCAGCGAAATCGTCGAATGGCGCATGCAGAAACTCATCCTGCACCCCACCGCCGCGCAAGGGGGCAAGTAATGACATACTCACGATTCGCAGCCACGGTGGTCTTCGCCGGCTCGCTTCTCGCCGGCTCGCCGTTCGCCCAGCAGCGCGAACTCGCGTTTGATTCCGCCGGTGACTTCTTGAGCATGCCGGCTGACCTGCATCTCGGTGAAGTGGCCGGCGTGGCCACCACCTCCAGGGGCAACCTGCTCGTCT
>DASPXY010001239.1:0-3295 GCA_035637055.1 Gemmataceae bacterium
TCGCGAGACCGACCGGCCCGCGCGGCAGCTTGCGCACCACCTCGCTGAAATGGCGCCCCGAGACCGCCACCCGTCCCGGGCTCGACACGCTGCAGGGCACGAACACCGCGGTCGTGACGTCCAGGTCCGTTCCGGTGATTCGCAGGCCCTGCGGGTCGGCTTCGAGCAGCACGCAGCTCAGGAGCGGCAGCGGGCTCTTGGTCGAGACCGAAGAGAGCGCTCGGCCGGCCGCGAACGCCAGGTCGCCCTGCTGGATCGTCAGTTCCATGGCCTCGCTTCCAGCGTCAACGGAAACCACTGGGGGGCCTGAAGTTCCACGCACCGTTCGATGCCTCCTCCGGGGGTCGTGACAACCTTTCGCATCATAGGCGGCAGCCCGCGCCGCCGCAAGGGATTTCAGCGTCGTGAGTAGCCTTCTAAGTCTTTGATTTACAACAAATAAGAAGCCAGTAACAGCAGGGTCTGTTCGAACTGTGGTTCGACCGCCGAACGGTCACGTAACCGGTTAACCTGCAGGCGATTAGATGCATTTACGCCGGCTGGGGATAACCCGCCCGGTTTTACACCCGCCTTCACCGGCGCGCGCCGCCGGCGCGGAACCCCACAATGGCTCACCGGTCCTCAACCGCTCATCCGGACGCCAATGTCGATATCAGGCCGTTGATCTTGTCGGCGAACTCGCTGTCCGCGCCGATCATCGTGCCGACCTTGTCGCAGGCGTAGAGCACGGTCGTGTGGTCGCGGCCGCCGAACAGCCGGCCGATCTCGACCAGCGACAGATCGGTGAGCTGGCGCGTCAGGTACATGGCCACCTGGCGCGGCAGCGCGATGGTGCGCGTGCGCCGCTTGCCGCACAGGGCTTCGCCGCTCACGCAGAAGCGCTCGCCGACCGTGAGCAGAATGCGCTCGGGCGTCATCCGGTCGGGCTCGGGGTTGACGTAGTGCTGGAGAACCTCCTCGGCGATCTCGAGGGTGACGACCTGGTGCGTGAGCGAGGCCACCGCCAGCAGGCGCACCAGGCAGCCCTCGAGGTCGCGGATGTTGCTGCGGATCCGGTCGGCGACCAGGAGCAGCACGTCCTCCGACAGCGAGCGCCCGCCGCCCTCCTGCTCGCAGCGATTGCGCAGGATCGCGATCCGGGTCTCGAGATCGGGGTGCTGCATGTCGGTCACCAGGCCCTGGTTGAAGCGCGAGGTGAGCCGCTCCTCGAGCATGGGGATGTCCTTGGGCGGTTTGTCAGCCGTGACGACGATCTGCTTGTGAGCGTCGCGCAGGGCGTTGAAAGTGTAGAAGAATTCCTCCTGCGTGCTCTCCTTGCCGGCCAGGAACTGGATGTCGTCGATGAGCAGCACGTCCACGTTGCGGTACTTGTTGCGGAACGCCAGCGTCTGGCCGTGCTGGATGGCGTAGATCATCTCGTTGGTGAACCGCTCCGCCGAGACGTAGTAGACGCACAGCCTGGGCCGCGTCTCCTTGGCTGCGTGGCCGACGGCGTGGAGGAGATGGGTCTTGCCGAGCCCCGATCCGCCGAAGATGAAGAGCGGGTTATAGACCGTCCCGGGGTTGGCCGCCACGGCGAGGCAGCCGGCGTGGGTGAAGCGGTTGCTCGGGCCGACGACGAAGCCGCCGAACGTGAGCCGCGGGTTGAGCTGGCTGTCGAGCCAGGCGCGGGCCACTCCCGCGTTGCCCGCCTGGGTTCCGGCGCCCTCGCGCGCCGGCGGCTTCAGCCGCAGCTCGGACGGCAGGACCGGGGCAGGCGCGATCGGCTCCTGCGGTATCCAGCGGATCTCGGGTGACTCACCCAGGATCTCCGCCAGGCTCTCGCGCAGGGTGGGGAGGTGGTACTGATGAATCCAGTCGACGAAAAACGCGTTGGGGACTTCGAGCTCGACACTCTGGGGGCTGAGTTCGCGCGGCACGATCGGTTTGAACCATGTCTCGAAAGCCTGCTGGCTCCCGAGCTTTCCCTGCACCGACACGAGGACCTGCGCCCAGACCTGAAGGAGTTCTTGCGACTCCATGGGCTGGCCGGCCATTTTCAACTGTCCTTGCTGAACGGGTGGCGGGCTTATCCACAGGGCCCGGGGCGGTGATGCGGCTCTGCGATCGCCGCCGCGGTCCCCGTAGAGTGTGAATCTGTGGAAAATCCTCGCGCCACTTATCAACAGCTAGGTGAACTGCGATAAGACGCGTTGGCCCAGGGGCTTGAGCTGGGTCCGACCTCCCTTCTTCCACATTCGATCCACAATCCGGTTCCTGAGGCTAGATCCAGCGTGAACGGCGACTCCCTGGCATGGCAGCGAGGCGCCGGAGAAGTCCTTGAGGCAACAAGTTTTGGTGGGTTCCGCCAGGGTCTCAAGCCGAGGGCTGGAGTCATCACCCCGTTTGAGGGCCGGTAGGCTAGCACCGGCCCAGGGGTCGGGCAAGGCGCATTTTACCGGGCCGGACTCAATCCCAACGCGTTACATATCAATAAATTGTATAGCCGACCAGTATCTGGACGCTGGCCCCGGAAGAGCACGCAAGCTGCCTGGCACCGGCCTCAACGGAGGGCCATATCAGAAGGGCATGTTCACGCCCGTCAGGATCCCGAAATCCTCGTTGAAGGCGCCGCCCATCGGGATCTGAAGTTCCGCCGAGACCCTGAGGCCGGGCACGACGCGGACGTCGGCGCCCAGCCGGAGCGGGAAGGAAACGAAGGTCTCGCGCGTCGTGTTGGCATCCACATTCGCGAACGAGATCCCCAGCCCGGCGTAAGGGGAGACGCTGCCGCTCTGGCCGAACGTGAAGGGCCGGCTCGCCACCGCCATCGGGAGCAGCGTGAGGACGTGGTAGTTGTCGCTGGTCTCCACCCCGAGCGCCCCGCCCACCGCGATGTCGAGCGGGAAGCCCTCGCCGGCGTTCGCGACCCCCACTCTGAGATCCGTGCCGAGGCGCAGCGTCACGATGTCGTCCCCCTCCCAGCTCACGCGCGCGAGCCCGCCCTGGAAGCCGAAATCCACGCCCGGGTACATGCTGAGCCTGAGCTGGGCGAGGCCGCTCAGCGTGCGGTCGCTGGCCTGGAGGTAGAAGCCGACCTGGTGCGCGTTGATGGGCAGGATGTCGGCGCTCGCGAAGGTGCCGAACACCTGGGCGGAGGCCGGCGATGCGGCCCCGAAGCATGCGGCGGCACACAGCGCGGCCGCGCGAAGGATGGGCTTCATCGTGGACCTCCATGTGAAGGGTGGCGTGTGGGATTCCGTCCCAGCGGCCCCCGACCGTCGCAGATGTCCCGCGGGACGGTCAAGGCCAAAGT
>DASPXY010001240.1:0-15165 GCA_035637055.1 Gemmataceae bacterium
ATGAGTCGAAGGTCTATTTCGGCTCGTTCTGGGTGAATGGTTTCTTCGAGGCTGACCTGAAAGAAGGCAAGGTAACCCGGCTGTTCGAGCAGGCACCGCCCAAGGGAATGACTGTCCCGCAGGAGGTCACCTATCACGGCGTGCAGGCAGTTCACGACGGCATCGTCTTGGGGGCGAACGAGGGCCGCTCCTATCTCGATGCCGTGGATGTCAAGAGCGGCAAGTTGCTCGACCGGCTGATGGACGTGGCCAGGCCATGCTGTATCGAGCCAATCCCGGGAGGCGGGAAGGGCAGCGACGCAAGGGTGCTGCTCAGCAACCTCGGCGACGGCTCGCTCCAGGTCGTGGACGTTTCACCCGAGGGCAAGTTGCGTTCTCTGGGTAAGGCCCAGGTCGGCAAGGCCCCCAAACGTGTTGCTTTTCTGAACGCCCCGTAAGAAGGAATCAGAACCCCTCCCCCCAACCCCCTCCCCTGAAAGGAGAGGGGGAGCAAGGCAACACCAGCGCTTCTTCTTCTCCCCCTCTCCTTTCAGGGGAGGGGGTTGGGGGAGGGGTTTGGATCTCAACACCGAGGAGGATCCCATGAGCAGACGAAGACTCGTGTATGGCGCGGTGCTGTCCCTCTTCCTCGCCTGTGGGGGACTGTTGCTCGCAGGCATGTCCAGCGCGCTCCAAGGCGACAAACTGGACAGCGGCCGGATCGGCACGGCCGCCGGCGCCAAGGCGACCACGGCTCCCGACGGCGTGGTCCGCATCGCCTGGCCGCGCACCGACGTGAAGGTGACAGTGGACGGCATGCATCTGAAGCCGTTCGCCGGGCTGGGTTCGTGGGCGGCTTTCACCCCGGCGAAGCACGGCGCGATGGTGATGGGCGACACCGTCGTCTTCCAGGACGAGGTCGGCCCGGCGATGGATGCGGCCTTTCAGCACGGCCTGGAAGTGACCGCCCTGCACAACCACTTCTTTTTCGATGAGCCGAAGGTCTACTTCATGCACATCGGCGGCAGTGGCGATCCCGAGAAATTGGCGGCGGGGGTGAAGGCGGTCTGGGATGCGATCAAGAAGGTCCGGACGGACCGGCCCCAACCGGCGACGCGCTTCGAGGGCAAGGTGCCGGCGGCAGGCAAAGTGGCCGCCGGGCCGCTGGAGAAGATTCTTGGGCACATGAGTGAGAGTCAGGACGGCATGGTGAAATTCGTGGTCGGCCGCTTGGGAACCATGCACGGGGTCAAGGTGAGTGGGTCGATGGGGCTGACGACCTGGGCAGTGTTCTCGGGTGCTGACGACCTCGCGGCAGTGGATGGCGACTTCATCATGACGGCGAACGAGGTGCAGCCGGTGTTGCGCGCGCTGCGCAAGGCGGGTATCCACGTCGTCGCGCTGCACAATCACATGGCGGGGGAGCAGCCTGCCTTTTACTTCACGCACTTCTGGGGTAAGGGGCCGGCCGAGCAGTTGGCCCGGGGACTCAAGGCCGCTCTGGAGGCGCAAGCGGGTCAGGGGAAGGTGGGGCACTGACATCCCTCGACCGCAGCAGTAAGCCCCATCGCGGAAATGTGCGTAGATCCCGGTGTTGCGGACGCTTGACATGCCCTGGTCGGCCCTGTTAGAGTGTCGGAACTCGACATCGAGGAACGATATCATGGCGGACGACCTGATCACGCGGCATTTCTTCAACGGCTTCATCCGCCTGCACATCCTCTACCACGCGGCCAAGGAACCGGTCTACGGCGCGGAGATTACCGAGGAGCTGGTCCGCCACGGCTATCGGCTCAGCCAGGGTACCCTCTATCCGACGCTCCATCAACTGGAGGGACTGGGCTATCTCCGCAGCAGCTTGCAGGTCGTACAGGGACGCAGACGAAAATACTACCGGGCCACTCCCGCTGGCCGCACCGTCCTGAAGCAGGCCCGCGAGCGGCTCCTCGAACTCGTCGCCGAGGTGGTCGAGGATCAGGATCAGCCCTTCAAGACGATTCGTGAGAAACGCGAGCAGAGCCAGCAGGGAACGGCCAAAGGGAAGAGGCACGGACGGCGACAGTAAACGGCAGCGGGCAACGACTCCAAGTTGAGGAACGCGGCGATGAACTTGAACCCGATCGTCTTCGCCCTTCGCCATCCCATTACCGTCATGGTGGGCATCGCCGCCCTTGTCGTTGGCAGCGGCCTCGCGGCGCTGCGTATGAAGGTGGACATTTTCCCGCAGCTCAACCTGCCCGTCATCTACGTCGCCCAGCCCTACGGCGGCATGGACCCCGGCCAGATGGAAGGACTCATCACCAACTACTACGAGTATCACTTCCTCTACATCTCCGGCATTCACCACGTCGAGTCGAAGAACATCCAGGGTGTCGCCCTGATGAAGCTATTCTTCCACCCCGGCACCGACATGGCCCAGGCGATGGCCGAAACCATTGCTTACGTCAACCGCGCGCGTGCCTTCATGCCACCTGGGACTGTCGGGCCCTTCGTCATGCGCTTCGACGTCGGCAGCGTCCCCGTCGGCTACCTGGTGCTGCGTAGTGAGACAAAAACCATCGCCGAAATCCAGGACAAGGCACTGTTCAAGGTCCGTCCCATGTTCGCCAGCCTGCCGGGCGTGTCCGCACCGCCGCCCTTCGGGGGCAGCCAGCGCACCATCGTCATCCGTGTGAACCCCGACCGGCTGCGAGCCTACAACCTCTCCCCCGACGAGGTGATCCGGGCGCTCACGTCAGGCAACGTCCTCAGTCCCTCGGGCAACATCCGCGTCAAGGATCAAATGCCCATCGTGTCGATGGACGCGATGGTTGTCGATCCAAAGGATCTGGGCAACATCCCTGTCCGCCCGGGAGGCGATCTCTACCTGCGTGACCTGGGGGTCATTGAAGACAGCTCGGACATCACCACCGGCTACGCTCTCGTCAATGGCAGCCGCGCGGTCTACATCCTCGTCACGAAGCGGGCCGACGCCTCGACCCTGGCAGTGGTCAACGCGGTGAAAGCCAACCTCGGGAAGATGCAGGCATCCATCCCCGACGACATCAAGGTCAGCTTCGAGTTCGATCAGTCTCCCTACGTCACTCGGGCCATGTGGGGCGTCGGTTTGGAGGGGTTGCTCGGTGCCGCCCTGACGGGCCTCATGGTGCTGCTGTTCCTGCGCGACTGGCGCAGCGTGATCGTCGTCGTCCTCAATATCCCCTTCGCCCTGCTCGGTGCTGTGGTCGCCCTGTGGCTGACCGGACAGACGATCAACATCATGACGCTGGGCGGGCTGGCCCTGGCGGTCGGCATCCTGGTGGATGAGGCGACCGTCGAGGTGGAGAACATTCACACGCAGTTCGAGCACACGCCGTCCATCGCCCGTGCCGTCCGTCTCGGCAATGCCGAGACGGCGGTGCCACGCCTTCTCGCCATGCTCTGTATCCTGGCGGTGTTCTTGCCATCGTTCTTCATGCAGGGGGCGGCCCAGGCCCTGTTCGTGCCGCTGTCGCTGGCCGTCGGTTTCGCGATGGTGACCTCGTATATCCTCTCCAGCACGTTCGTGCCGGTACTCTCGGTCTGGCTGCTTCGCCACTGGCACCAACCTCATGACGCGGCCAAGAGGTGGTTCTCCTTCGCACACTTGCGGGATGTTTACGCGCGCGGCCTGCAGGTGGTGATGCCGGTCCGCTGGGCGGTAGTTCCCTTGTATCTCGCCGGCGCGGGCGTGTTGATCTGGCTCGTCGGTCGGGAGTTGGGTCGGGAGATCTTCCCGACAGTGGATGCCGGACAGTTCCAGCTGCGCCTACGAGCGCCGACGGGTACACGCATCGAGGTGACCGAGCAACTTACTGTCCAGGCGCTGGAGGCCATCAAGAAGAAGGTGGGACCGGAGAACGTCGCCATCTCGGTCGGGTATGTGGGCCTGATCCCGTCGAGCTATCCCATCAACACCATCTACCAGTGGATGAGTGGACCGGAGGAGGCCGTGCTCCGAGTGGCCCTCAAACCCGAGAGTGGCGTGCGCGTCGAGGAACTGAAGCAGGAGCTGCGCCGGGAATTGCCGGCCACCCTGGAGAACTGGCTGAGCGCGCGTCTGCTGTCGGAACAGCTCCTGCCGGACCGTGTGGCCGAGCGCGTGCGCGGTCTCAAATTATCCTTCGAGCCGGCCGACATCGTCAATGAGGTGATGAGCTTCGGCTCACCCACGCCCATCGAGGTCGCGGTTAGCGGCCTGGCCTTTAGTGGCGAGAAGAAGGCCGAACACTGGGCCTATGTGGAGAAGGTGCGCACCGAAATCGCCCGGCTTCCCTCGCTGCGCGACCTGCAATTCATGCAGCCTCTGGACTACCCGGCGGTACTGGTCAAAGTGGACCGGCAGCTCGTCGGGGCCAGCGGCGTCACGACCGAGGACGTGGCGAACTCGATGGTGGCAGCCACCTCCTCCAGCCGCTTCGTCGTGCCGAACTACTGGCGCGATCCAGCGAGCGGCATTGGCTACCAGGTGCAGGTGGAGATCCCCATCGCCCGGATGAACTCACCCCACGAGGTGGGACTCATCCCGATCAAACGTCCCACCTCCCATGGCCAGTTGTTCCTCCAGGATCTGGCCCGAGTCGGGGAGGGCAGCGTGCCCGGCGAGTACGACCGCTACAACATGAAGCGGTTGGTGAGCATGACTGCCAACATTGAGGGGGAGGATCTCGGGCGGGTGGCCGACCAACTTGCCCGGGCCCTGAAGGCGGCCGGGGAGGCGCCGCGCGATGTAAGTGTGGACGTGCGCGGCCAGATTGTGCCGATGCGAGAGATGTTTACGGGGCTGCTGATCGGTCTGGCGCTGGCGGTGGTGGTGATTTTCCTGTTGCTGACCGCTTACTTCCAGTCGGTGCTGCTGGCCCTCGTGGTCATCCTGACCGCGCCGGCGGTGGTCGCTGGTGTGGCTCTCTCCCTGCTCGTGACCGGGACGACGCTCAATATCCAGTCGTTCATGGGGGCGATCATGGCCGTCGGGGTGGCCGTGGCCAACGCGATCCTGCTGGTCACCTTCGCGGAGCGCACCCGGCGTGAGGGTGCCAGCGCCGTCGCCGCCGCGGTCGATGGTGCTCGGCATCGTCTCCGTCCGATCCTGATGACCAGCTGTGCGATGATCGCCGGGATGGTGCCGATGGCGTTGGCTTTGGGAGAGGGTGGCGAGCAGGTGGCACCACTCGGGCGCGCGGTGATCGGAGGACTGTTGGCCGCCACGTTGACGACCCTCCTGGTGCTGCCGTCGCTCTTTGCCGTTGTTCAGACCTGGGCCGGCACCAGGTCGGTGTCGCTCGACCCCGATGACCCGGAAAGCCCATACTTCGACCACAAGGGTCAGGAAACACGGATCCAGAGGCACGAGGCAACAACTTGAGTTCTGACCCCTGATCCGTGACCGCTAATGCACGCTCGGGCTGAGGGTGTCCGGTATTGGAGGGCGAGGCTCCTGCCGAGCCGCCTGGAGGGCGAGGCTCCTTGAGAGCCGCCTGGAGGGCGAGGCTCCTGCCGAGCCAGGCTACCAAGCAGCTCGGCAGGAGCCTCGCCCTCCAATACCGGACACTCCCAACCGCATGGCAAATGAGAGATGACCTATGCGCAAGATAGGAAGACATTCCTGGGTGTTGGTGGCAATGACCAGCGCGCTGATGCTTGGCGTGACAGCCGGCTGTCAGCGTCCGGCGCCTCCCACGTCTCAACCCGAAAAGCCAAGGGCTGAGAGTGGCGCCCCTTCGATCCGGATCGTGAGTCCGGAGCGGAAGACGGTGCGTCGCCCCATCGAGCAGCCAGGCTTCAACATCGAAGCGTTCGAGGAAACTCCACTGTATGCCCGGATCAGTGGCTACGTCGGCAAGTGGACTGTGGACATCGGCGACCCCGTCAAGAAGGACCAGGTGCTGGCGGAACTCGACGTTCCGGAGATGGAAGTGGACCTCAAGCAAAAGGAGGCCGCCGTCCAGCAGGCAGCAGCCCAGATCGAGCAAGCCCAGGCCGCTGTCCCAGGGGCCGAGGCTCAGCTGGCGCGGTCGAAATCGCAGTACGAACGCCTCGCGCGGATCGGCGGGGCCACACTGGACCGGGACACCATCGAGGAGACACGCCTGGGGTACGAGTCATCGAAGGCCGGTGTGGAAAAAGCCAAGGCTGACGTCGCCGTGGCAAAGGCCCGACTGGAGGTGGCCAAGGCCAACCGTGACTACTCCCAAACCATGCTGCGGTACACGCGCATCACCGCCCCCTATGCCGGGGTGGTGACCCAGCGGAATGTCAATACGGGCGATTTCGTTCAGCCAGCTGGGATGGGGGCCAAAGGGCACCCGCTCTATGTGATAAGCCAGATCGACCGGGTACGGATTGTCATCAACGTGCCGGGCGCGGACGCAGGCTGGATCAAGAACGGCGACAAGGACGGCACCCCAGTCACGCTGCGTTTGCAAGGCGCCGGCGGGGAAGTGTTCCAGGGCAAAGTCAAGCGAGACGCTCGTTCGTTGAACCCTCAGGCGCGTACACTCCGCACCGAGATCGAATTGCCCAATCCTGAGAAGAAGTTCCTGCCGGGCATGTATGTGCAGGCCAGCATCACCGTGGAACATCGGAACGTCTGGACTCTGCCGGCGGCGGCCATCGTGACCGAGGGGAATCAGACCTTTTGTTACCGGGTCGAGAATGGAAAGGCCGTTCGGACCCCCCTGCAGGTTGGTCTGATAGGTGGCGGTCTGGTGGAGGTGCTCAAAAAACAGGTGCCGGCCTCCCCGGGTGCCGAGGTGCGGTGGGAACCGATGAGCGGTTCGGAGCGAATCGTTGCGAGCGACGCGGCGACGCTCACGGACGGACAGCCGGTTCCGCAGGCGGCAGCTGGCAAGTAGCCTCCGCGGTTTGGGAGCCCGAAGCGCCAGCGAGGGCGTAGCAGATGCCCTCGCTGGCGCTTCGGGCTCCCAAACCGCGGACACAACCCGCCGCGTGCGTCAAACCGCAAGCAGCATTTCCCGCACAATCCACAATGTCCCACGGAACCTGCCCGTCTTGCCGTGCTTGCCTGCCTTTTCGATTGACAGCCCCCTGTCAGTAGGTATCATAAACATATCTTGATCCAGCGTAGGGAACCAGCGGCCGCGTCTACCCCGCCGGACCGCATGTTTTCCACGACTTCGGACCCACCCAGCGCGACCGACCGACAGGGGACACACAAGGGAAGAGTTTCCATGGCCACCGGCACCGGGCACCGGGTCGAGGAGATCGCCCAGGATCTGTTCGAGGTCGTCACCCAGATTTGTCTCTCGACGCTGCGCGGCCGTCGGCGTGGCGGCAGTCTGAAAGAGGTCGAGTTCCTGACGCTCTCGATCCTGCAGGCACGCGGCACCATGATCGTCGGCGATATTCAGCGTTTGCTGGAGGTGCTGCCGGCGCAGATGTCGCGCATCATCCGCTCGCTGGAAAATCGCGAACGCCCGCTCATCAGTTGCCGCATCAACAGCCGCGACAAACGCAAGATCGACGTGTGCCTGACGCCCTCGGGCGAGAAAGCCTTGCTGGAGTATCAGGGGACACGGATCGGCCGGATCGTCGAGCTGCTGAGCAACCTTCCCGATGAGGAGCACGACGAGCTGGTGCGCCTGCTCGACAAGCTGAATGGGCTGCTTGAACGTGCGCCCGCGCCGTGAACTCCTCGACGCCGACAGAGAGACACATCAACTTGACAATGGCGGACTCGCAAACGCCGTCCGCAAAGCATCCGCGAATGGCTTGAAACCGTCCTGGCAGTTTTTCTCCAGTTCGCTGATGTCGGTGCGCTCGGCGACAGCTTGGCGGAAGTCCGTGCCATCTGACCGATGGACGAGTTGAGCGAGACGTTCCAACAGCCCCTTGGGCCGGTGTTCCTCCTTGCCGCTGCTCTCGCAGAATTGCTCGACCTCCTTGAGTCGATACTCGCGCTGGATCGTCTTGACCTCTTCTTCCAGTTCAGCGGCCAGAGCGGAGGGAGCCCCGAGTGCCCACGCTTCGATGGACTCGATCGCGACACCACACACTGCGGCATGCTCGCTTCCTACTTGCCCAAGCCCGCGCTGGAGTCCCGCGTCCATTTCGGACAGTCGCTCCTTCTGCCGATCGCGATCCGCAATGCAGATGGTGCCGTCGCAGTCAAACTTGCGTGCGCTGAGGAGGATGGCCGCCGCGACCTTGGCTTCCCAGCCCTTCTTTTTTCCTCGGGGATCGAACCGTGCGATTTCGACCCATCGCAGGGCCAACGAATCCGCATCGATCTGCGGACAAACCTTGCGAGCCAGAATGGCCAGAGGACCGGTCGCCGGGCGAGGGCGGTCTGGATCCATCCCCGAATGCCCGATATCTGTGGGGCCTTCGCCGATGAAAAGCACCTTCACGCGGGCTGCTCCTTGAGTAACGCTTCCTCGCCGAGAAGATACCACAATTCACCAGGTGCAAACTCTTCGAGCAGGGTCTTGATGTTGCTCACCTCGGTCATTGGTTTGACCTGCGTGCCGCGTTCGGGATCCCGTGTCAAGATGCGGACCTCCTCCGGCTGAGCAAAGTTCAACAGGATGGGGCTGTGGGTCGTCAAGAGAACCTGGCGCGGGCGGTTGCCCACCTCGCCCTTGCTGATTTTCCGCAGCAGCTCAACGACCAACTTCAACCGCGAAGGGTGAAGTCCGTTCTCCGGTTCCTCGATCAAGAGAATGGACGGAGTGTTGCCATAGGCAAGGGCGAGGAAAGCCGTGAGCAGCATCGCTCCATCGGAAGCGAGCGTCGCGGGAATGGTTACTGCTGGACGTTCTTTTCCGTTCAGCACGAAGTGCAGTGACTTCGCGTTCTTGTTGGACGGCGCCACTGGGACTGCGACACCACGAATTGACTGAATGGCTTCATGAAGGGCTTGCTCCAGCCCGAGAACCGCCTGGCGATCCGGGCCACTGAGGATCGCATCGAGCACAGCGGCGAGGTTGGCGCCGGAACTGGACAGGACAGGATCAGATTCCAAGGGAACCTCTGCCCGCATCGCATCGGGATCGAGGCAATATTTCGTCGTCGAAGATATCGCTTCGACGGTACTAAACAGCCCCGGCAGCGGAATTAGGCCCTTGGGCGACGATCGACGAGTCGCAGCGACAACTGCCCGCAGCCCAGTCCCACCTGCTGTCGCAGTTTCATTCAACTCCTGTCCCTGAAGTAGCATTCGCCAGACAACTTGCTCGTGCATGAATTCTTTGCGGAAGACTGCCTGACCGTTAACGTTCAATGCTTCCGTCTGCGGGTATGGATGGATGGGCGACAATTCGAGCGTGTAGGCGAAGAGTCCTTCAGAAGTAGTTCCACTCACACGCCAGCCAATACACCTCGTCAGATCCTTCCGCCAGACGCAATTGCTCAACGCTGTGCCGCCGGAAAACACCTTGTCCCAGGGTTCCTTCGTGGTCCTGCCGAGAAGCTGAATCGCATCCAACAAGCTAGTCTTGCCACTATCATTTGGCCCAATGAGGATAGTGAAAGGGCCTAACGCGATCTCGACATCAAGTAGGCACTTGAAGTTCTTGATGTGCAGGTGTTCGATCATCGGAGGAGGTCCACCGCAGCGAGAACCAGGACGACGCGCTTTCATTATCGCGAAATCCCCTGCCCCCGCAACGCCGATCACGTCAGCCCCTTCGCCATCTCCTCCTGGATCTTCCCGAGTTCCTCCACACCCACCGAAAGCCGGATCAGGCCGTCACCGATGCCCTGTCGCCGTCGCTCCGCCGGACTGACGTAGCGGTGCGATGTCGTCCCTGGGTGGCTCAGTGTCGTCATCGTGGCGCCCAGCGACGGACTGAACGGAATGCCCGTCGCCAGCCGCATGAACCGATTCACGCCATCGCGTCCGTCCTTTAGCTCGAAGCAGAGCATGTTCCCGAAGCCGCCGCGCAAGAGCCGTTTCGCCAGCTCGTGATCGGGATGATCGGGCCGACCAGGATAGACGACGCGCGCCACCGCGGGTTGTCGCCCCAGCCAATCCGCCAGAGCCGCCGCGTTCGCCGACGCCGCCCGCATCCGCAGCGGCAGCGTCGCCAGGCCGCGCTCCGCCAACCAGCAGTCGAAAGGGTTCGACGCCAAACCCCAGATGCTCACCGCGGCGGTCACCTGCAGCGGCAGTTCGCCGCGACCGCCGATGAGGCCGAGCGTCACGTCGCCGTGGCCGCCGATCATCTTCGTCAGGCTTTCCATCACCACGCCGGCGCCCAGTTCGAGCGGCCGCGTCAGCACCGGCGTCGCGAAGGTGTTATCGACGATGAGCAGGCAATCGCGAGCCCGTGCCAGCTCCGCCAAAGCCGGCACGTCCACCAGGCGCAGCAGCGGGTTCGACATCGTCTCGACGAACAGCACCTTCGCGGGCTGCTCCAGGGCCGTCCGCACACTTTGCAGATCGCTGCAATCGACAAAGGTCGTCTGGACGCCGAAGCGGGTCAGTTCGGCGCCGAACAGCTGCGTGGTGCGGCCGTAGAGCCGATTGCTGGCGACGATGCGATCGCCCTGCTGCACGGTGGCGAGGACAATGGCGCTGATGGCCGCCATGCCGGAACCGCAGATCACCGCCCAGTCGGCTCCTTCAAGAGTGGCGAGTTGGGCGGCGAGTTGGCGAGCGTTGGGGTGGCCGTCGCGGGCGTAGATGAAGCCCGGCGCCTCGGCGTTCATGATGCGGTCGAGAGCGTCGAGGTCCGGCAGGGTGTAGACCGACGACTGGTACAGCGGCGGCACCAGCGGGGTGCTCTCGCCCAGCGATGATTTCGGGTCGTTCACGTGGTCTCGCCTCCGCTCCAAGCCACCCTCGGTCAGCTGTCACCATTGGTTTAGCGCGTTTCTTCCTCGACTTCACCACCAGATGGTAATCCCGAGAACGCCAAGCGCCATCAAGGCCACCGCAACACCCCATACCCAGCGTTTTCCAGTCCGCAGGTAGTAGATGAAGGCTGTAAACCCGACAATCAGCGACAGGATGGAGAGCTGAATTATCGCAACAAACGTTTCCACCTGCCATCCTCGTCCGGGACCGGATCGGTTCGTGCAACTGCCGGCTGCCGACTTACTTGAGCCACTTCTCAAACCACGCCAGCGCCGCCTGCCGCTGCTCCGGTGTGACGGTGTGCCCGACGTTCGCCACCATGATGCGCAAGTGATCCGATGCCCCGGCGTCCTTGTACGCCTTCTCGGCAGACGCGAACGCCAGGCGGGCGCCCTCGATCGGACAGTTGGCGTCCTTCTCGCCGTTGGGAATCAACAGCGCCCGCGGCGCCATCAGCCGCAGCATGCTCGGGCAATCGAACTGATCGAGGATACCGGGGATGATCTTACTCCACAAAACGCGGCACACCTTCTGATTGACTTCGGGCTCGCCGAGATCCTTGGCCGCGGCCTGGTGGGCGGCGTTGATCGACCGCGCCCGGCCCTGCCACTTGTCGTTCTCCAGGCTCCAGCGGAAGCTCTGCACGCCGATCGCCGGCACCACGACCTTGACGCGCTCATCCGCCGCCGATGCCAGCCACGTCTGAATGCCGCCCATGCTGAAGCCGATCATGCCGATCCGCTGCAGATCGATGTCGTCGCGCTTCAGCAGGTAATCGACCGTCCGCCACAGATCCCAGCAGGTGTCGTAGTAGAACGGGTACTCGTGCTTCTCACCGGGCTTCGTCTTCCACGCCCGCACGATGGCCGCGTTGTACGCCTCCGCTTTCTTGGCCCCGCCGCTGCGCGCGCCGTGATAGCGGGCGTCGATCGCCACGCCGATGATGCCGCGATTGACCAGCTCCTTCATGAAGGCGAGTTGGCTTTCCTTGTTGCCGCCGGTGCCGTGCAGCACGATCACCGCCGGCAACCGCGTCTTCACGCCGACCGGCCGCACCAGCAGCACCGGCACGCGCTCCACCGTGCCATTGGCCTTTTTCTCACTCGCAAAACTCTCCTGAATCATCTCCATGCCGTCCTTGACGGTCGTGCTGTGATTCTTGACGTCCATCTCGACGCGCGGCCGGTCGAGCAGCTTGAGGAACGCGGCCCTCACCTCGGCAGGCGGCGGGTACGTCTGCTTCACATCGCCGGCGCGCAGGGCGGGAACGAAAAGTAGACAAAGGAGAAACGCCAGCGGTCGGGTGTGTTTCATGCTCGCTCCTCGTGGGTCGGGGGGGAAGATCCTCAACGCGGCTTGTGGGCAGCGCCGCGGCGCGGGACAATAGCAGTAAAGGTGAGGATGGTGTTTCGTTCCATTCCATTCCACGCTGACACCCTTCCTCACCCCAACTCGCGTTCGTGGTGCGCGCTTTTCTCTGTCCCAGAGCGCCGGACCTGTCTCAATCGCCGTGGATTTGCCGCAGGCGCGGCGACAGGCGCAGCAGCCACTGTACCCGCTCGAACTCGTTGAGCCAGTCCTGCGTCACCTGCGCCAGCAGCGGGTCGCCGCGCAGCACGATCCCGGTCGGACAGGAATCGCCCGCCTGATCGCGCATCATCTGCCGATACTTGCTTAATGTCCGCTCACCGTAGCGGCCGATCTCCAGGCCGTCCTCGCTGAAGAAGACCACCACCGGCACGCGATTGCCGCCGTTGATCTGTAGCTCGCGCTGGGCGTCGGCGTGCTCGTCGCGGTCGAGGTAGCGCACCTGAAGGACCGGCGCCGCGGCGGCGAAGTGCTCGAAGATCGGGCACTGATTGATGCAGTCGCCGCACCAGGCGCCGGCGAGGCAAAGCACGTTCAGATTGCGGCGAAAGGCGCCGAGCAATTCGCGCTGGGCCGCGGTCAGGGCGACCTGCTCATGAACCTGCCGCCAGCGCTGTTTCTGGCCCTCGTTGGCGTAGCGGGCAATGAAATCGGCGTAGGGCAGGCCGAGGCGAAATTTCTCGAAGAGGTTCATGACGTCTCCTGATGGCAACTCCCGATGACTGTCTGGCGCCAGCCCGACTGCGGGGCCGTACTCCCGTTATACGCAACGCTGGCCACTCTGACCCAAGCCTGGAGCGCCCCGCTGGTTCCCCGTTGCAAAAAATCCTGCCGTCTCCCATCCGCGGGCGGTCTCTATTACACTGGAGAGGACAACAACCGCGGTTTGGGCCCAACCATGACGACTGCCTCCCTCCATGCGGTGGCGCGCTACGTTCGCCATCTCTCCGAGCAGGATACGCGCGCCCTCAGTGATTTCCAGTTGCTCGACCGCTTCACCACGCATCAGGATGAAGCGGCGTTCACGGAATTGGTGCGCCGTCACGGCCCGATGGTCCTGGGCGTCTGTCGCCGCGTCCTGAACAACGGCCACGACGCCGAGGATGCGTTCCAGGCCGCCTTCCTCGTCCTGGTCCGCAAGGCCGCCTCGATCCGGCAGCATGATGCCATCAGCGGCTGGCTCTACCGTGTGGCGTATCGCCTGGCCCTGCGGGCGCGCGCTCGCAGATCGAGGACCGAGAAGCGCGAAGGGCGGATTGACGAAGCAATCCTTGATCCGCGGCCTTCGATCCTCGATCCTCATTCCGAACTGGAGGAGGAAGTGCAGCGTCTCCCCGAGCAGTATCGCTCGGCGGTGGTGCTCTGCTATCTCGAAGGCAGGACACAGACCGAAGCGGCCCGACTGCTGGCGACCACCACCACCGCCGTCAACAGCCGGTTGAAGCGGGCGCGCGATCTCCTGCGGCAACGGCTCGCCCGGCGCGGGTTGGCCCTCTCCAGCACGGCGGTGGCGACGGCACTGTCAGCCAGCGCGGCACGGGCCGCACTGCCGGCAGCGCTACTACGGTCCACCGCCCGGACGGCGCTCGATTTCGCAGCAAACCCGGCGACGGCCTGCGGCGTTTCCGCCCTCGCCGCCGCCCTTGCCAAAGGAGCACTGCACAGCACCATGACTCCGAAACTCAAGATCCTCTCGATCCTTGCGCTTCTCGTGGCGCTCGTCACCACCGGCGCCTTCCTGGTGCCGTCCTCGGCCCTGGGCGATCCTGCCGGCGCGCCAGCGCAGGCTGAACAACCGCCGCCGCCGAAGCCCGGCGACGCTCCCCAACCCAAGGGCGGCAAACAAAAGCCGCAGCGCAGCGTCATCCTGCTGTGGATGAGCGGCGGACCGAGCCAACTCGACACGTTCGATCTCAAGCCGGGAACCATCAACGGCGGCCCGTTCCGGGCGATCAACACCGCCGCCAAGGGCATGCAGATCAGCGAGCACCTGCCGCGGTTGGCCAAGTTGACCAATCATCTGGCGATCCTCCGCACTGTGAAGCATCGCGAGGGCGACCACATGCGCGGCGCCTATCTCATGCGGACCGGCTACCGCATCGACAATCAGACCGAGTATCCCACGCTGCCATGTCTGCTGGGGAAGGAGTTGGGCGAGGGGCGGCCGGACTTGCCGCGCTACGTCAACATCGCCGGGCTGACGCCGCGGTTGGGCGGACTGCCAAACAGCGCCGGTTTCCTTGGCCCGACGTATGCCCCGCTGGCCGTCGGCGAGCGCGTGAATTTTCGCGAGCAGCCGCCCGAGGGTGCGGGGTGGCTTCCACCCGTCGAGGCGTTCGAGGCGCTGGCCAAGGGCAAGGGCGAAAAGATGAGAAATGCGGTCGCGAAAGCCTTTGATTTGTCGGAAGAGAAGGCGGATGTTCGCGACGCTTACGGCCGCACGCCCTTCGGCCAGGGCTGCCTGCTGGCGCGGCGACTGGTCGAGCGCGGCGTGCCGGTCGTCGAAGTGACCCTCCCGGGCTGGGACACGCACGTGGACAACTTTACCGCCGTCGAGAAGCTGAGCGCCCAGCTGGATGCCGCCTGGGCCTCGCTGCTGAAGGATCTGCACGAGCGCAAAAAGCTCGACTCGACGCTGATCGTGTGGATGGGCGAGTTCGGCCGTACGCCCAAGATCAACGTAAACAACGGCCGCGACCACTGGCCGTTGTGTTTCAGCGTCGTCCTGGCGGGCTGTGGTATCAAGGGGGGCACGGTCGTCGGCAAGACGAGCGCCGACGGGACGCAGATCGAGGAACGCGAGGTGAAGCCGACCGAGCTGCACGCGACGATCTACGCCGCCGTGGGCATCGACTGGAGGCGAACGAACCTCGCGAATACGGGCCGGCCAGTGTCGCTCGCCGAGAAAGCGAGCCAGCCCATGAAGGAAGTGCTGCGCTAAGGGGGAGCGGAGAAGACGCGAATGCGGCAGGGGACGGCGG
>DASPXY010001241.1:0-7603 GCA_035637055.1 Gemmataceae bacterium
ACGATGGGAAGATCAAGGCGGCCCTTGCCTACACCAGCACGACGCATCTCGGCGGCGGGCACGAGGTTGCCATCTACTATTATGACAACGCGATCAAAGCCGAGTTCAAGACGGCGCAAGTGTACAATAACCTCGGCTGGAGCCTCGCCCAACGGAACCTGCGGACGGAGGCGAGGGAGTTCTTCACTCGAGCCATCCAGGCGGATCCTACCTTGCAGGTCGCCTATCACAACCGCCTGCTTCTCACCGTCCGTCAGGGAGCCGATCAGGGCTCTGACCCCCAGAGGTGGAAGGCGACCCTGCATGAAGGACTCGCAGATTTCGACAAGGCAATGCAGTTGGGGCCGGTGACGGCGGACCTGTATCGCAACGGGGCACGTCTGTGCAGCCTTGGCGTAGCGAGCGACCCCACTCTCGCCCAGCGCGGTCTGCGCTACGTGGCCAGGGCAATCGAACACGGCATTTTACCAAAGGATTTGCGCGAAGATCGCCTGCTGACGATGGGACTCGGTCACCTGCCGAGGTTCTGGGATCTGGTCGACGGGCCGCCTTCTGGGAGGGCTCACGTCCTTTGCCGGTTCACAGTTGACCCTCTTGAATAGCGTGAACCACTGAGAGGCAGTAACAACAAGGCGAGCGGCGCGGCGTGAGCCCGCCGGTGAAGGCTTCACCGGCGGGCTCACGCCGCGCCGCTCACCTTGTTGTGCGTGCCTCTTAATATCGCACGCCGAAGTTGAGCAAGAGGTTGATGCCGGTCAGGTCACTATTTGTCTGCAGGAGATCGCAGAAGGTATAATCCCACTCCATGCGGAGGCCTGCCAGGAACGTGCAGCAGTGGCAGGGCACCTCGACGTCGGCATGCAGCGATACCCAGACGCCTTCAAAGACCTTCGAGCGGTGACGAATCTCGTTGAACTCGGCGTTCGCACTGCCCCAGCGGCCGCCGACGTCGAAACCAGCGCGCCATGTCGGACAGCTGCCATTGGCCGGATCGGTGATGTACCACTCGTGGCCGCCGCCAAGGTTCACCGCAGTCCGGTTCAGGTTGCGGAGCGTGACGCCGGGCGCATCGACGCCGAAGCGCACCGGGGTTGCGGCGCCGTTGGCGTCCGGAACGAGGAGCGACAGCGGAATGCCGCCCGCGTTGTTGAACTTCCCCTGATTGGTGATGTTGCTGATGCCGAACTCGACGGTCCAGGCGTTGGTCCGTTCCGGGTTGAAGAACAGGGAACGGTAGCCGGCCTCGAACATGTAGCCGCTGTGGATGACGTCGCTGAGAGGGCTGATTCGACCGAGGTTGATCGACGCACCAGCACGGAAGAACACTTCCGAGCAGATCGGGCCGTCGCCGCCCACCGGGCCGCAGCAGTTGGCGCGCGTCCCGGTAATGTAGGGGGACAGGCCAGCGGGGCCGTTATGGACCGGACCGGGCGGGATTGCCCCCTCCAAGGGCGGGGCGGGCGGCCCTCCGGGCTGGACGGTGGCCGGGGCGGCGTAAGGGGACGGATCGCGACCCGGCATGGGCAGCGTTGTGTTCTGGGCGTGGGCCGCACAGAAGCTCAGCAGCGGCAACACCAGCGCCGCGGAAAAGACAGTCTTCGCGCTCATGGACTCCTCGATTCGCAAGAACGGAGGCCTGGGGTTTACCACGCGCCGGCACCGGCGGCGGACAGACTTCCGCCGAGAACCTTCCTGGCGACGGGACAGTCTATTCTTCGGCCGAAAGCTGCGCCGACCTTAACAGAAAAAACGATCGCGCCGGTCGTGCGGCCAAGTCGGCTTCCCCAGGCTACCCGGCTTCCCTCCTTGGTGCGGGTCGTGTAAGGTGGGAGAAGGAGCAGTCAGGGGAACGCCCCAAGCCCACGGGCCGCGGCCCGTGGGCTTTCCTCTTCATCCCAAAGGACAGCTGGACCACCCGATGAGCGTGTCCGAACTTCGCGACCTGGAGCAAGCACGGCAATTCGTGGTGCAGGGCCTGCGCCTGCAGCAAACGCTCCCTCCCAGCCCGGCAAGCGTCGGCCGTGTCCTGGAGTGGGTGGTGGAGATTGCCTCGGGCGGCCAGCCGCTCCCGCCGGTCGGCTTCGTCGCGGACCTCGGGCACAGCGCGTTCGGTCTCGACCAGGGCGTTCGTCGCGATCCGCACGGGCAACGGGCGACCGGCCTGCCGCCCACCCTGGCCCGCTCCTACGAGGATCACGTTCTGGGCAAGGCGTATGCGGACCACACCTTCGAGCGCGCCAGCGACGCGCTGCGACGCTATCAAGGCCCGCGTGAGCGCGCCCGCGGCCTGGCGTTCCTCATCAACCAGTTCCGCGAACGCGCCCACTTTGGCGGCGTTCATCTCAGCCCGGCCATCGTCAAGGGCCTGCAGCGCGAGGCGCCCGAAAGGGTTCTCGCCGAGGGCGAAGAATCCCTTGCGCGCGAAGGCGTGATGCCGCTCTTGCTGGATCTCTACGAGGGCCTGACCGCGTCGGCGCGACGCATTCAGGAGTTGCTCGGCCCCGAGGACATCTTCGAGTTGGAACACCGCACCGCGCTGGATGATTTGGGACAGCGTGTCGCGCTGCGGCAGGTGTTGCGCGCCGCCGACCGTTTGGAAAACAGTCTCCCGCGCCACCGCATCCGCCCGCGCGCCGGCCGTCAGGAGGTGCCGACGCGCGTCCTCGATGAGGACACCTACCCCGTCGGCGGTTTCTCCTCGATCTCGACGCGCGGCACCGTCGAAAGCCTGCTCCATTCGCAGCTGGCCTTCATGGAGACCGACGAACGGCCAGACCTATTTGACATCAAGTATCTCCGCGACGAACTGCTCTACTACGCGCGCGACGAGAATCAATTTTTACGGCGCCGGCGGACCTTCGTGTTCGCCCTGTTCCCGGACCTGGCGAAGGCGCGTTACAAGGACGCCGCACTGCCGTGGCAGCGGATTGTGCTCTTGCTGGCGCTGCTGGTCGTGGCGGTGCGCAAGGTGTCGGAGTGGCTGAGCACCGACGCGCTGCGCTTCGAGTTCTTGTTCGTCGGCGGCGAGCCGGAGCCGCTGCAGGAGGAGCGCAAGCTGCTCGAAACGCTGTTGCGCGAGCAAATCGCGAACGGGACGGTGGCGATCCTCCACGTCCCGAACAGGGACGAGGTGGCGCGGCACTGTGCCCTGAAAGCACGGCGCAGCTTGTGTCAGTGCGTGCCGATCTCGACGACGGGCGAGAAGTTCCGCGCCGACGCGACCGTGGTGACGCGGTTGCGGGTGGATGGGCCATGTCCTGCGCTGGGCGAGGGCGACGGGCCGCTGCTGGTGCCGGACGCCGATGACCCCGTCGATAGCTGGGGCGAAGCCGTCCGCTCGCTCCTGGAAGGATGGGTTTGACGAAATAAGTCCCCAGCAAAGGGAAAGCAAACGAGCGGCGGGGTTTATCCCCGCCGTCTGGCCGGCGGGGATAAACCCCGCCGCTCGTTCGCTTTCCGTTTTGCGTGTTGCTCTTTAGCACTTCCGTCGACGAACGGGCACAGGCTCCGCAGGCTCTTGCAGATGGTCAAGCAGACGGCTGAGGCTCATCTCGCTGACGCGCGGGAACATCTGCATCTGCACCGCCAGCGCTGCCAGGATGTGTTCCTCGCGTAGCAGCCCCATCTCGCGGGCCACGCGGCCGAACTTGGCGCGATCGCGACGCCGGCGCAGCGCATCGAGCACGCGCTCCACCTCGACGGGCGTCAGAACCTGCACATCGACGAGGATTTCACCGAGCTTTTTCCGATCCGACATGAGCATTGTCTTTCGCATCGCTGGGTAGGCCCCGCGAGCCGAGCGGGGCTGGGGGGTGCCGCTCGGCTCGCGGCACCTACCGGAACTATAGCTCATGCCAGGCGCGATCTTCCTTACTCGAACAGTTTGCTCACCGACTCGTTGAAGTGGATGCGCTTGATCGCGTCGGCCAGGAGCGGCGCAACGCTGAGGATCTTGATGCGCGGCAGATGCTTCTCGGGCGTCAGCGGAATGCTGTCGGTAACGACAATCTGCTTGAGAAAGGCGTCGCGCAGCCGTTCCATCGCCGGGCCGACGAGCACAGCGTGCGTGGCGCAGGCGTAGACCTCGCGCGCCCCGTGATAGCGGGCGATGTTGGCGGCGCCGACGACGCTGCCGGCCGTCGAGATCATGTCGTCGAAGATGACCGCGATCTTATCCTGCAAGGTGCTGCCGATAAGGTTGGCCTGCTTGGTTTCGCTGCCGCTGGTGCGGCGCTTGTCCACAATGGCGATGGCGCCGCCAAGCCTTTTCTGAAACGAAAGCGCGCGTTTGATGCTGCCCTCATCGGGGCTAAGCACGACGAGGTCGCGCTCCGGAATCTGGAGGCTGCGGATGTAGTCCACGATAACCGGGGCGGCATGCAGGTGATCGACCGGGATGTCGAAGAAGCCTTGCAGCTGCGCGGCGTGCAGGTCGAGGCTCAGGACGCGATCCGCGCCGGCGGCGCTGATCAGGTCGGCGACGAGTTTGGCGGTGATGGGTACGCGGCCAACGTCCTTGCGGTCCTGGCGGGCGTAGCCATAATAGGGAAGCACGGCCGTGATGCGGTCGGCGCTGGCGCGCTTGAGACTGTCGAGGATGATCAGCAGTTCGATCAGGTTTTCGTTGACTGGCGGACAGGTCGGTTGCACCACGAACACGTCGCGGCCGCGGACATTCTCCTCGATGCGGCACCAGGTTTCGCCGTCGGGGAAGTTTTGCAGGGTGATCTTGCCCAGCGGATCGCCGAGGGCCTGGGCGATCTTTTCGGCAAGGGCGACGTTCGCCCGGCCGCTGAAGACTTTCAGCAGGTTGTTGTTCATGGTCGTCCAGGAGTGAGTGGTGAGTGGTGAGTGGTGAGTGGTGAGTGAAGACAGCTGCTTGTTGTCTTCACTCACCACTCACCACTCACCACTCACCAACCGAACCACTAACCACTATCTTCGGCATTATGAAGGGAGGGTGAAGCGCCTGTCAACGGAGAAGCGCGAAATCCCGCCGTTGCGGCAGCCGCGCTATTCTTCCCCGTGGAAGCAACCTTTCCCTGAATTTCCCACAATTTCGGAGAAGCCCCCCGGCAGCGCGGGTGGTACAATGGAGGTCATTCCTGGAGCACGCCCAGGGAACACCTCGAAACTACCGTCGCCAAAGGGGGCAGAGAAGGGAAGGCCCTCGTTGGGCGAAAACTCCTTGAGAGCTTTGAGGAGCGTCTATGTCTGCGAAGTTGATTGCCGTCGGCGGACCTGAGAAGGGGCAGGTCTACGAGCTTCCGGAGAGTAAAAAGGTCACCCTCGGCCGGGGAGACGCGGCAACGATCCGGATCCCGGATCCGACCATCTCGCGTCTCCACTGCGCCATCGACCTGTTCGGCGGGGATGCCATCCTCACCGACAGCGGCAGCAAGAGCGGTACCAAGGTCAACAACAAGACCATCACCGAGCATCATTTGCAGTCGGGCGAGGTCATCACCCTCGGCACCAGCCACCTGCGCTACGTCTACGAGGCGCCGATCCCGATCGAGACTCACAAGGACGAGGACGCCACCGATCCCGAGGAACTCCGTAAACTGAGCGGCAGCAAACTCGGCCACTTCGACCTCGGCAAGGTCGCCGCCCTCGGCAGGTCCGGAGTCGTGTTTCAGGCGTACGACTTCAAGGAGGATCGCGAAGTCGCCCTCAAGGTCTACCTGCCGGAGTTCGCCGAGAACGACGAGGACTTGCAGCGCTTCATCCGCGCCGTCAAGACCATGCTGCCCATGCGGCATCCCAACGTCGTCACCCTCTACGGCGGCGGCAAGACCGGCCCGTATTGCTGGATGGCAATGGAGTTCGTCGATGGCGAAAGCCTGACGGAAACGATCAACCGCGTCGGCAAAAGCGGCAAGCTCGACTGGCGGACTGCCCTGCGCATCGCCCTCGACCTCAGCCGCGGCCTGAACTATATTCACAGTGAGAAGATCATCCACCGCAACCTCTCGCCAGGCAATGTCCTGTTCAGCCGCCTCGGTGTCGCCAAAATGGGCAGCTTGATTCTTGCTAAGGCGCTGTCCGGGGCGCTGGCCAAGGACGTGACGGTCGGTGGTGAGTTGCTCGGCGACGTCCGCTTCCAGGCACCCGAACAGGTGGGCGCGGGCGGGCCCGTCGATGGCCGTGCCGACATCTTCAGCCTCGGTACCCTGGTCTATGCCCTCTTCACCGGCAAGCCGCCTTTCGAGGGTCGCTCGCCGGTGCTGACGGCGGCAGCGATCTTGCAACGCGAGCCGATTCCGCCCCGCAAAGTCAACCCAGACATCCCGGAACCCGTCGAGCGCATCGTGCTCAAGATGCTCGCGAAGCGGCCGGCCGATCGTTACCAGTCTGCCGCCGACCTGCTTGCCGCGATGGAAGAACTTCCGAAAATGTGAGGTGGCGGCACGTTGGGAACTTGCCGCGTAGCCCGACTCTCTGAGTCGGGATTTTGTTGTCCCCGACTCGGAGAGTCGGGCTACATGGCACGTATATTGCATCACCTCACTCTTTGCTCTGGCGTGAATTTGGTGCGAAAAATGTTTCTGTTCCTCACGAAACGGCTTCCTGAGCGTTAAAAAAACTTGGCCACCCGTGTCTATTTTTGGGTGGACAGCTGCCCTAACTCCATGGTGGAATTTTGTTCCTGTCACAATAGGCCACTGGCGTAGTTCTTCATTTATCATTGCGCCAGCGCGTAAAGGCCAGGTCGCTCTTCCTCAAGCCTGAAAGGTCTACGACGAAGATCATGGAGCAAACCCAAGTGAATGAAGGCCTGACTCGGCAAGAACTCCTTCATAGTTTGCAGGAGGCCAAACTCCTTTCCCCAGAAGATTTTGAACGTGCAGGGGCCATCGAACCGGCGGTCGCCGACGGCAAGAGCCTGGCCCGGGCGCTGGTGGCCGCAGGACTGTTGACCTCCTACCAGGCCGAACTCATCCTGAACCGGCGGTTCGAGAAACTGCGGATCGCCAACTATGACGTGCTCGACAAACTCGGCGTCGGCGGCATGGGCACCGTCTTCAAGGCCCGCCACCGGCGCATGAAACGCATCGTCGCCCTCAAGGTGCTCGCCCGCAGTCTCAACAAGGATCGCACGTTCGTCCAGCGCTTTCAGCGCGAAGTGGAGACCATCGCGCAGCTGAGCCATCCGAACATCGTGATGGCCTACGACGCCGACGAGGCCAAGGCCGGCCATTTCCTGGTGATGGAGTTCGTCAACGGCCCGGATCTCGCCACGATTGTCCAGCAGCGCGGCCCGCTCAGCGTGGCCGAGGCGGTCGATTGCGCCCTGCAAACGGCGCGCGGTCTGGAGTACGTCCACGCGCGGAACATGATTCACCGCGACATCAAGCCCGCCAACTTGCTGCGCGACGTTTCCGGCGCGGTCAAGGTGACCGACCTGGGGCTGGCTCGCCTGAGCAGTGGAGCGCCGAATGGCATCATCGGCAGCACCGGCCTGACCCAGGCCGGCGGCATCCTCGGCACCGCGGATTACATGCCCCCCGAACAGGCGCTCGATCCGAGCGGTATCGATCACCGGGCGGACATCTACAGCCTGGGTGCGACCCTCCATTTTCTGTTGACCGGGCTGCCCCCG
>DASPXY010001242.1:0-6846 GCA_035637055.1 Gemmataceae bacterium
ATGGTCGATCAAGTGCTCCAAGAGAGCACGGTCGTTGGGGCGGAGATCCACAAGGGCCATCGTTACGCCCCTCCTGCCGCGGGCGGGTTCAGGAGAGGTTATTGTATTTGTCAAAGAACTTTTTGTAACCTACTTAGGAAACAAACTCCCCATGTGGGAGCAGGAAATACTCGTCCGAGGCGAGGAGTTGCTCCGCCACCAGAGTAGGCGCTTGGTCGCGTCGCAGCTCGTCCACCCAGAATTGTGCCCCGGCTGCGTCGAGGGGGCGGTGGAGGTAACTGCCGTAGAACAGACCCATCAAGGTAAACGACGCCTCGTCCGCGGTCAGAATCCCGCGAGTGACGTCGGCGAAGGAGAATTGCCCCGCCTGCACGCCGCCGACCCAGAAAGCTCGCCCTGCTGGATCGACGATTCGCCCCAGCACGTCGCGATACACGCTCGCCACAAAGGTATCGACCCCTCCCGGCCGCGACAGATACTCCTGCGAGGTCAGAAAGCCAACTGCCACATCGGTCTCGCTTGCCCCGCTCAGGAACACGCCGACCCAGAAAGCTCGCCCGGCATCGCCCCCGTCCCGGTGCAGGAACTGCTGGTAGAAGCGATCGACCTGCAGCGTCCGGTGCTCGGGAGAGGCCCACACCTCGGCGGCCACCTCCTTCCGTGACTCCCCGCCGAGCAATCTGCCCACCCAGAAGTTCACGTCGGAGGTACTTGGAACACGCCCCAGCACGTCGCGATAGAGGCCGTTCACGTAGTTGGTAAACCCCTGCAGGTCGCCCGTCGAGCCGGTAGCCACACTCGATCCCAGGAGTTCGACCTTGCCCAAGAGTGTTGGAGGGACCGAAGGGGCGACAATGCCTGGGGTGATGATGGCTCCGGCGATGTTCCCGAACGGTCCCAGCAGTCCCTCCGGGAACAAATAACCGGGGGCGACCGTGCCTGGGTTGAGGGTGATGTTCGTGATCTCGACCGTGCGGACGACGGTTCCGCCGGCAGTGCCGGGGGTGGGTGTCTCGGGCAGCAAGTTGGCCGATTGGGTCACGGTCAGATCGTAAGTACCGGCGGGGAGGTCGGTGAATACGAACGAGCCGTCGGCAGCAGTCAGCACGGATGGGTCCCCGACAGCCTTGATGCTCACGAGGACGTTCGGCAGTCCCACCTCTCCGAGCTGCGGCTGGAACACGCCATCGCTGTTGTCGTCGCGGAAGACGATGCCAGAGAGTTGCGCGAGCGCAGGCGGCGGTGGTGGGGGTGGAGGTGGCGGCGATGGCGGGGGGAGTGGCAACTCCCCGAAGTCGTTGTTGACGCCATTGACCCCGGCTGCAAGCGTGATGTTGGCGAGTTGGTCGTTGGCGACGGTGCCGTTGCCGGGAGTACCCTGCGTGTCCTTGCCATCGAGGAAACCACTTGGTTGTGTCTCTGTCAGCGTGTAGGTACCAGGTCGGAGGTTGGCAAAGGAGTAGGCACCCGTGCCGAGTGTGGTCGTGGTGGTGTTGGCATTGCCAAGATCGTCCGTCCCGGTCAGTGTCAAAGTCACACCCGAGATGGCGACCTCGCCCAACCCTGGCTCGAATACTCCGTTATTGTTGTCGTCGCGGTAGACAAACCCCGACAAACTCGCAGGCCCCAGCTCCCCGAAGTTGTTGTTGACGCCGTTGACACCGTCCCCAACCGTGATGTTGGCGAACTGGTCATTGGCGGCAGTGCCATTACCCGGAGTGCCCTGCGTGTCCTTGCCATCGAGGAAACCGCCCGGCTGAGTCTCTGTGATGGTGTACGTCCCCGGCCGCAGACTGGGGAAGGTGTACAGGCCGGTGCCATCTGTCATCACCGATAGGTTGACTGGATTGTTCAGGAAGTCGGTCCCCGTGAGCGTGACGGTGACGCCCTGAATGCCGGCTTCGCCGAGGCCCAACTCGAACACGCCGTTATTGTTGTCGTCGCGGTAGACGAAGCCCGCCAGACTGCCGTTCTGCACCTCATAGGCGCCGATGTCGGTCTGTGGCCCAACCGTACGGGCAAACCCTGTGCTCCGCTGGTCGGTGGTGGGTGCGGGAGTGAAGACCGCTCCCTTGTCAATGGCGGGACTGGGCAGTCCAGAGATCAACAGGGCATGGGTCTGGGTGGGGCCGCCGTTGTTGGCGAGCGGACCCAGACGCGGATCGATCGGAGCACTGTTGATCGGCCCCACCTGGTCGCCCATGACGTTATTGGTGAAGCTGGTGCTGCCGCTGTCGGTAGTGCCGATCAGGTTGTTGCCGAGGGTGACGAAGGGGCCGAAGACGTCCGGGCCGGTGGGCGTGCCGTTGGCGGTGGTTCCGGTCCCCGCGGTGACGGTGTTGGCGGCGACGATGGTGCTGCCGATCTGGAAGGTAGTGGCAAAGGGATCGACAAAGATCCCGCCCCCCTGGCCATTGCCGCCAATCTCGGCATTGCCGCCGATGGCCTGGTTGAGTGTGAGGGTGCTATTGACAAGTGGATCCTCCGACGCCCCGGCAAAGATGCCGCCACCCTGGCCATCTCCCCCTTGATTGGCCACTCCGGATCCGGAGCCTGCCTGGGTTCCAGCCCCGGCGCCTGCGCCGCCGATGGCCTGGTTGCCGGAGAAGGTGTTGTTCTCGATGGTCAGGCTATCCCCTTCGGTGGCGAGGCCGCCACCCTCGCCCTTACCACCCACTGCTTGCTGGATACCGTTGACACTGGTGCCAACACCTCCGGCGGCCTGGTTGCCCACAAAGGTGTTACGCCGCAAGGTCACCACGCCGAAACGCGTGAACAGACCACCGCCCTCGCCTAGACCGCCGTCGCCAAAGCCGTTCGTGCTCGTGCCATCTCCACCTGTGGCCCGGTTGCTGTCCAGCGTGGTGTCGGTGACCTGCAGTGCGCCCCCATCGTTGAAGACGCCGCCACCTTGGGCGGTGCCACCGAATCCGACGTTGCTCGAACCTCCATTGTCGGTACCGGAACCGGCAGTAGCACGATTGCTCGAAAGGGTGCTGTTGGTGACGGTCAGCGAACCGTTGCCGTTGTAGATACCGCCCCCGCGAGCAGTACCACCAGCAACGCCGTTGAGAAAGACAAACCCATCGTTCCGACCAGTGGCCTGATTGCCGGTAATGACATTGTTGCTGACGGTGAGGTTCCCCAGGGTCAGGATGCCGCCCCCGAAACTATCGGGACTGCCGCCCAGGTTGGTGTCGCCCGCGGGGGCCCGACCGTTCTGGATGGTCACGCCGGAAATGCTGACCGTCGTGCCGGCGAAGATCTCGAACACCCGATCGGTCAGGTTGCCGTCGATGACGGTCGTCGCCGCGCCGCCGCCCTGGATGGTCAGATCGAGGGCCGGACCGGCGCCCGGATTGAAGATGTCGAGGTCGCCGCTGAGGGACTGATCGTCGTTCGTCCCGGTCAGGTTCAACAGGTAGGGAACGCCCGCCGCGGGGAGGTTGATGAGCTGCGTCCCGCCCTGCGCGTCCGCGAACTGGATGGCGGAACGGAGGGAGACGTCCCCGCTGCCATTGATGGCGGCCGACACGTTGGGGTTGAGAGCGACCGCGTCCACGGTCGTGTTGACGTTGGTGGTCGCAGGGACCGTGCGTGCTTCCAGCGCTTCCACCCCGGGCGTGATCCGCGTCGCCCCTTTGCGAAACGAAGGCTTGCCGCGCGCGGCGAACCACCGACGAAACCAACCGCTTGTCATGATGCGAGTCCTTGAAACGCGGGCGAAATGGCGGTGGAATTTATCCTCCTCATCGTCCTCCTCCTGCGGCGTAGATGAGCGATATCGACGCTGAGGCGCTCAAACATCTAGGTACGGCGCGTTTTTCCTGGATCCAGTGGGAGCCGTCGGTGCACACAGGAAAACCCGGCGAGCGGAACATCAGCGTCCACTCGCCGGGTTTTCATATTACCACTAACTCTGCCCGAAAAGGCGAAATAGGGGTAGAGCTACGGGGCAGCTGCGCTGGCGAACGGCCGGCGTAAGCCGGCTGGTATTCCTTGCCACCAGCCGGCTTACGCCGGCCGTTCGCCAGCGCAGCTGCCCCTTGCCACCAGCCGGCTGACGCCGGCCGTTCGCCAGTTGTGTCCGCTGGCTTTTAGCCCCTCTGGACCACAGGGACAGTGGATAGCGGTTGATTGAGGATCCGCTCGAACACCAGGCCGTAGACCTCCTCGATCCGCACGAGCGGATAGCAGGCGAGGAGCAAATGGACGCGGCCGGCATTGTCGAGGCCGGGACGCCAGTTCAAGGTGCGCTCCATCAACAGCGCCGGGGTCGCCTGCTGGCTGGCGACGTTCGGCAAGGGCACGCGGCGCAGGTCGAGGTTGTGCTCCTCACGGAGCCGCTCCGCGTGGACCTTGCGCAGGAAGAGCTTGAGTTTGGCAACGGTCTTGTCGGCGCCCTGCAGCTGGGCCAGCTTCCAGGTTTCCACCACCCAGCGCGCTTCGCGCAGCAAGGTCTGCTCGCCGACCGGGCCGGCGATGACGTGCAGGATATGGCCGCCGGGCGTGGTGAAGTAGCTGGCGACGTTGCCGCCCTGCTTCTGGTCGCCCGCCTTGGTGAAGGTGCCGACCTTCTGATAGGACGACGCGAAATACTTGTTGAGGTAATTGCCGACGGCCTGCTTCGCCAGGGCGTTCACACGGAGCGCCTCGGCGTTGTTTCAGGTGAAGCCGGGGTCTTCAAAATTGCCGGAGACGTGCAGGATGAAGACCAGTTTGTCCTCTTCGGCCGCGCGCTGGGCCGCGAGTTTCGGGCTCGGCACGAAGGCGACGCTGGTGCCGCACGTTCCGGCCTCGGGCTGGGCCGCCAAGACGGCCGGCAGCGCTGCGGGCGCGGGTTCGGCGGCGGCCACCACAGGAACAGGTTTGGCCTCCTGCGGCGGAGCCTTGAGAGCGGCGAAGATGAAATCATCGTTCTCTTCGGCCAGTTTCACGGCGGGTGCGTTCGCATCCCCAGCGTCGGCGGACAGCGGCGGTGCGGGTTTCGCGCCACCGCGCACGATCTCGAGATCCACGACTGGCGGAGCCGCAACGGTCACGGTTTCGGTCTCGCTGGATGCGAGGCAACTGCTCACGACGGTGACGACGGGATTGCGGGGGCGCAGCGCCAGGGCGGCGAGCGAGAGGGCGACAATCAAGAGCAGGCATAGCCCCGCGCCGGTGGCGATCATTTGCCAGGAGACACCGGCAGGGGTGGGCACGGTTCTGGCGACGGGATCGTGCGCGATGGCCGGGGGACTGAGGGGATGGCCGCGCTGCCTGGACATAAGGGCATACCTCCACGGGATGGGAATCGTGGACGCGGAAGGCACACAGAGACGATTATAGCGGTCGCCGGCACCGGTAGCGACTGGTTGTGCCAACCTGTTATGGCCGCTAACAGGTAAAACACGCAAGCGGGGAGGTCGTTGGCGCGGCGAGCGCTTTTTCTCCTGCCGCACCCGTCGAGGGAAACGGCCGTCGCCGGGGTGGCTGCGTGACGGCCTACCAGATCTCGAAGCCACCCTTGCGACAGTAGGCGATGAACTCCTCGACGCGCTTCTTGTTCTTGCCGCTGAACCACTCGAACGGATTGACGGGTGTGTCGGAGCGGATCAGCCGGACGCCGGGCTCGCTCGGGTGCTCGAACGACTTGTGACCGAGGGCGTCGTGCTCCGGCAGGTCGGGGAGGGCCCGTTCGAGGGCGTCGGCCAGCGCCGCGGCGTCCTCGGCGGTGACGTGGTTGCCGTCGTTGCAGAAATACATCCCCAGGACCGGGTCGGACGGAAAAGACGACCGCAGGAGCGCCGCCAGCGCCTGCGCCGTTTCCTCCGGGAGCGGCGCGTCCTCGTCGTCGGCTTCGTCGGTCGCTTCGTCCTCCTCCTCGCTCTCCTCATCTTCCATTTCGTCCGTCTCCTCCTCGTCCTCGTCGAGTTCTTCTTCGGTGCGTTCGCGCCGCACGACGCCGGCCGGCTTCCAGCCGTTGCTCAGGGCCAGGTCGAGCAGCATCTGCCAACTCGTGTTGTTGAAGTGCTCCTCCCCCTGCGGTCCGCTCAGGTCCATAGTCATCGCCGGAAACCTCCTCATGGACAGCCCCCAACCGGGGCAATCGCCTGCTCTCGTCAACATATCAGCTGCAACCCGCGAGGCTCACAGGATTTCACAGACGACAACGAATCCGCCAGCGCGGGCACGCTCGTACAGGTCGCGCAGCGCCGGGAACCACTCGCGGACGAACGCGAGTTCGTCGGCGCGATCTTCCTCATCCGTCACCCCGTCCAGTCCGGCCAGCTGCGCAACGGTCCATTGTTGCGGGTCGAGAGCGTGGAGATACGCGGCGAGGCGGGCCACGTCATCGCCGCAATTGTATCCGGCATGTTCGGGACGGTAGAAGCCACCGCCGAAGAGCAAATCGCGAGCGCCGAAGTGGACTTGTTCGATGGGGACAAACTGCTCACGGCCGCCGGAGCGATCACGGTAGCGCTCGGGGGCAAGCAGACAGCAGAGGGTCTCGGGGGCAGTCTCGATCTCGGGGATCTCGGCGGCGCCGTACCACAAAAGTTCGCCGGCAAGGTGAGTCCAGAACTCGCGGTCAAACGGCAGCCCGCACAGCACCTCCGCAAGCAATGGTTCTTCCGGGCCGAGGTGGTAACTCTGGGCAAACGACCGCGCAGCTGGAAGCAGGGTTTCGCAGAGAGTGCGGCACGGCTCGAAACTGCGGCAGCGCCAGGACGCAGCGAGGGCAGGTCGAATCTGGGCATCGAACATGGGCGCTTCATGCAGCAGGTAATAGAGCGTCATGCAACTATGTTACGCAACCCACGTGGCACAGGCGTCTCGCCTGTGCCACGTGGTCTCGCAACC
>DASPXY010001243.1:0-2486 GCA_035637055.1 Gemmataceae bacterium
CCGCGTCGTCCTGTCGGGTCGGTTGCTGGAGACGGAGACGGCATTGGCGGAGGCGGTCGCAGCTGACCTGACGCGCTTCGGCACGGTGGAGCGGTTGCCAGCGCTGCCGGGGGCGTGGGTCAAACACGCAGCCCAGGGCGCGGCGCTGCTCGCGGATGGATTGGCGGGGGGACAGCACGCGGCACTGGTCGAAGCGCTGGCTCTGCGGAGCGCCGGCGGCACGGTTCTGGACTGGCTGTGCCATCCGCGTGCCGATGAGGTGCGGCGAGCGTTTGGGGGGACGGGGTAAAGGGCAGTCCGTCGTTATCCTGCTGCCGTTCGCGGTGCGCTAACTGAACAGCCGATCACCTGACGCCACATCATCTTCCGCAGGTTAACTCTTGTTGGAAGGTCTGTCATTCCGTACAACCTCTGGGTTGGACGGAGATTGCGCAGGCTGATTTGCCCGCGGCAGGGCGTGTGGACCCAACACGGACGGCGGAACAGGAACGCAACCGTTGCCGGTCCGCGCAACGAGGCACGAACTGCGGATCGCTCGGAGGACGCCTCGCAGAAAGGAGATGGCGCCTGTAGGTCTTGGGGGGTTGCTCACCTGGCAAGCCTTCCGGTTTACTCCCGAAAAGCCCTCAAGCCAACATCGGCAATCTGGTAGTATCCAGAGACTTGAGGACAACTGGGTAAAATACACAAGAGAAAAGTTCCTGCCGCCGAGTTGTTCGGGGCCATCACGGGAGTTCCGCATGAAGCGCGACGTGCGCAATCGACGTATCCTCATCACCGGCGCCTCCAGCGGAATTGGCCGCGCCCTGGCGGAACAGGCGGCCACGGCTGGAGCACGCCTGGTTCTGGCGGCCCGTTCCGGCGACAAACTCGACGAACTGGCCGCTACCCTCGGCAAGCGTGGCACCGAAGTCATCGCCGTCGCCGCCGACATCACTCGCGAAGACGACCGCCGCAAAGCCGTTGACACCGCCGTGAATCGCTTCGGCGGGCTGGACGTGCTCGTCAACAACGCGGGCATCGGCAGCTGGGGCCACTTCGCCGACTGCACGGAGGCCATTCTTCGCCAGATCATGGAAGTCAACTTCTTCGCTCCCACCGAACTCATCCGCCTTGCCCTCCCCCACCTGATCGCCGGACAGCAACCCGCCATTGTCAATGTGGCGTCGATGTGCGGCCGCCGCGGCATGCCGGCCTGGTCGGAGTATTCGGCGAGCAAGTTCGCCCTGTGCGGCATGAGCGAAGCGTTGCGCGCGGAGTTCGCCCGCTTCGACATCGATGTCCTGGTGATCTTGCCCGGACTGACACGCAGCAACTTGCATCGGGCCCTCTTGCGCAGCGAAGGCCGGATGCAGATCAACTTCGACGAGGGGATGCCGCCGGAGCGCGTCGCGACCGGCATTCTCCGCGCCCTGCAGAAGAATCGGGCCGAGACAGTCCTGGGCCGCGAGGCGCGCTGGTTGCTGCGCTTCAATCGCTTTTTTCCGCGTCTGCTCGACTGGTTCATCGGGCGAAGGGTACGGAAGTTGTACGCAATGAAAGTGTGACAGGAGCGGTCCTGGTTCGTAGTTCCGCCTTTAGGCGGTTGCGATATCACCGCCTAAAGGCGGAACTACGAACCAAGCCCCGCTCGCCTGGAGGCGTTGCAAGGATCAAGGGCTAACTGGATGTGCGGCATCGCAGGCATGATCGATCTGACGGGGGCGGGCGTCGTCCCCGAGAGCGTCCTGGAGGACATGGCCCAGGCCCTGTTTCACCGCGGCCCCGACGAGGATGGGTCGCTGATGCAACCGGGGATTGCCCTGGCTTCGCGCCGCCTCAGCATCGTCGGCCTCCTCGACGGCCGCCAGCCCCTCAGCAATGAGGATGAGAGCGTCTCCGTCGTGTTCAATGGCGAGTTGTTCGATTATCCCGAGGTGCGCAACGAATTGCGAGCGCGCGGCCATCGCCTGCACACGCACTGTGACACTGAGATTCTGCCGCACTTCTACGAGGATCACGGCGAGGCGATGTTCGCGAAACTGCGCGGGCAGTTCGCGATTGCTCTCTGGGACGCGCCGAAGCGGCGGTTGCTCCTGGCCCGCGATCGTTTCGGCATCTGCCCGCTCTACTGGACGCGACAGACCGACGCGACCGGCGACTGGCTGCTGTTCGCCTCGGAAATCAAGGCCCTTCTGGCCTCCGGGATGGTCGAAGCGGTGCCCGATCCCCGCGGCATTAACCATGCTTTCACGTTCTTCGCCCTGCCCGGCCCGGTGACCTGTTTCCGCGGGATTCAGCTGCTGCTGCCCGGCCATTACCTGACAATCCAGCCGGCCGACGGTAGACAGGCGGCCAGGGTAATCGAGCGGGTGTACTGGGAGATCGACTTTCCCGACCGTGGCCAGGAAGAACCGGGTCGTGATGCTTGCCGCGTCACCGACGAGTTTGAGGCGCTGATGCTCAAGGCGGTCGAGCGGCGACTGCGGGCCGACGTGCCGGTGGTG
>DASPXY010001244.1:0-4812 GCA_035637055.1 Gemmataceae bacterium
CGCGACGGTCGGATCGAGGCGCCCGAGGACAGCGCCCTAACGCCGGCGGCACCGACGACATCGTCATTCTGTGCAGCACGATGCGACGACTCAGCTGGCGGTTGCCAGGCGTCTTCCGCATCAAAGGCCGACTCCGGGGAACGGCGCTGGCGCACCTGCGCAAGATCGCCGAATGGGGAGCATCAGCAGCCGCCCCGCCCGCCGGTGTTGTGCGCGGTCGGTCGAGATGCGCGCTGAGCACGGCAGTCCGGCGCGACTGGTGTGCGGGGATTCCGGCCTTGCCGACCGCTTGCGAACACCCGCGAACGGCGAACGAGACGAGAACTGAGACTGTGGTTGTCAAGGGTGGTGCCGGCGCCATCGCGTGCGGCGTCGACGTGCGTGTCGCCGCCTACAGCGGCGTTGGTGGTCGTCCCGGCGGCCTGGCCGGCTGCGGATGATCGTCGGTTTCGATGGTGGCCTGCCGGACACGGGCCGCTTCCTCTACGCGGCGCTTCTCGGAACCGTCGAGTTTCGTCGTGGAGCGCAACTCCGCGAACGGTTCGAGATCTTCTGGTACGCCGGCTTGGATGGCGCGTTGTCGCTGGCTCTCCGCGTTGAATTCAGCGCCCAGCAGGATGGCGATGTTGGTTATCCAGAGCCATACGAGGAAGACAATTACAGTCGCGAGCGATCCGTACGTCTTGTTGTAAGAACCGGAGAATGAAACATAAAGCGCGAACAATCCGGACGCTATGAGCCAGCTGATGACGGCGATGACGCCGCCGGGCGTGATCCATTTGAAGCCAGGCTGCCTGACATTGGGGCAGGCCCAGTAGAGCAGCGAGAACATCAGGCTGACGATGACGAGCAGGATCGGCCATTTTGCGATGTCCCAGACAATGACGATGCTGTTACCGATGCCGAATACTTTGCCGACCTGGCTAGCAATGGGCCCGGTAACGATCACCATGAGCGCGCTGATCACAAGCATGACGACAAGCGCCAGCGTCACGAGCAGACGCAGGGGCGCCGTGAGCCATATCGGGCGGCCTTCGTCAACGTCGTAGATGGCATTAGACGCCCGCATGAAACCGGCGACATAGCCGGAAGCAGACCACAGGGCCAGCGCAAGCCCGACGATCGCTGCGATGCTGGCAGCCCCGCTGCGACCTTGGACCTGCTCGATGACCGTCCTCAGGAAACGGTTGACGCCGCTCGGGGCCACCTGCTCGATGTTGTTCAGGAACTCTTGGGTGGTCGACCTTCCCGCGAGCCCGAGCAGGGAGATCAACACCAATACGGCCGGGAAGAGCGCGAGCAGACCGTAGTAAGTCAACGCAGCCGCACGGTCGGTCACGTCGTCGTGCTTGAACTGCTTGAAGGACCTTCCCAGGATGCGGAACCAGCCTGGCTTCGGGATATCGGTGGGCGTGTTTGGCGCGCTCTGCCCAGGGTGTCCGAGTGGTGCTGGCATGGGAGGCTCCCTTTCGCTACTGCTGCGACAGCACTTTGATCCCGGAGGCCGCGACTCCGGCATTGGTCTACCGCCTGCGACGCAGCATTCGCGCTCAGCGGTGGAATCGAGGCCAGGTTCGCGGCCGCCGGGCGGCTTGTCAGTTCGGTGAAGGCGGCATATCAGTTCCGTCGGCGGGCGGTCGGGGTGTCTTCGAGGCGACGGTGGGCTCATCGGTCATATCAGGATGCTGCTCGTCCAGCAGTTTGCCGCGATAGTTGACCAGAGCGACCTGCAGCTTGGTGAGGTACTTCCCGACCATGTCGACGTAGTCCGCGGTGAGCTTGCGCCGCTGGGCGGGATCTTTCACCCTCGCTAGCCCATGCTGGAACTCCGCCGCCGCGGCGGTCATCTGCTGCTTTGCTTTGGCGACTAGGTCCGGCTTCTTGCTATCTGCCTCGTGGTTCACGATCGGTCCTCTCCTCGCTCTGTTCTGGTTCGCGCACGGGCGACGTCGGCTGGTCACGACCCGGGTGACATTGCCGTGGCTATACCCATCGCGCGGCAATCACATAACCTGATGCTCGTCGTACGCATCTTTGGCCCACTCTGGTTCCATTCAGGCCCGCCGGTTCGGCTGCGAAATGTTGCAGAGAAGAGACCCGTTTCAGAGGTCTCAATGACCCGGCTGCCGGATGATTTCTTCCGCGTCCTGACCGGTCTCGATCACGCGTGTCGCGCTCGCGCGGCTCGAGCAAGCCTGGAAACTCAACATTCCGTCAGGTGCTCTTGCGGGCAGTGCTTTGCTTGGACGACCCGCTGAGATGTGCGGTTTGAGCCCGCTGCCTGCGGGTAGCCGTTTTTGCGTCGGCTGCGCGGCTGCGGTCGGCATTGGCTTTGGCGGTGGCCCGCGTTTCGAGCTTGTGGGCGGCGCGGACGTCAGCATCTCGCGTTGTGGTGCTGGCCTGCGCGCGAGTGAGCCGCGTCGTGGCTCGTCTTGCCTTGGCCTCGTTCTCGGCAGCTTCGCGCAGGCTCTCGCGCTGACGATTCTGCGCATATGTGCGCGACTTGGCCGCCTTCAGCCGTGCCTTCTGCAGCGTTTGGGTAGCGCCCGTGTGGCGGGCGGCGGCTTGGTGTTCGAGCTGTCTGGCATGGGTGACCTTGCCGGCACGGTGACGCAGGTCGGTGCCGCGGCGTTCGATGTTCTCGTCCTTGAGCAGACGGCCGGCCACCTCGTCGATCGAACCGAGGACCTGCTCGAGTGCCAGCCGGGGAGGCGAGTCGTCACGCAGGCGCCGAACCAGCTGGGCGTCGAGTAGCGCGAGCGGTGCACGCGCGGCTTGATAGGGCAGATACATGAGGGTGCGGACGTTCATCAGCGTGTTCCTCTTCGGAGGTTGGGTGCTTCGGTCCGACGCGGAGCCGCGCGGCGCTCCTCGTCGTTGGCGTTGTTCATCCGGCGGTCCCGCTCGGCCCGAGCGATCTGCTCGGAAACCTCGGCGTCGGAGCCGATGGCATGCGCTTCGGTCAATGTCTCTCGGGCGACCTGCATCGCCTCGGCACGTGCCAGGGCGCGGCAGGCCTGCTCGTGTCGCATGGCGGTCTGCTTAGCCTTTCCGGACACCGAACCAAATAGGCCCTTGCGTGCCTCATTGGACGTGTTCTCACTCGTCATCCGTATCCCCCGTTTCTCGGCTATTCGGTCGTGTAGACGTATTGATCTCTTGCACGCGACGCCTGCTTCGTTTAGGTACCCATAGATGGCAGACATCACTCCGAGGGGTGACCGCTATTACTCCGCGGGCCGCGCGGCTCGGTACTTATGCCGGGCATCGGCCTGTTTCGCAACATATAAGTCCGCCACGGGGGAAGCGGCGCCGTGAATGGCGACGACTGATCGATAGTCATCAGCCGAGGATGGGCGTCTGGGGGACCATTCATGCCGACTCGCGATTCACCTGATTGGTTCATTCTGCCGGTGAAAGCGCCCATTGATCATTGCTGGCCGTGGTGTCGTGTGATGGTTCGCGAATATGGGTATGACGGCGGTCGACGGGGACGGCCCGTCAATCAACCCAAGGCGTAAACCAGCGGCCTTTTTTTCGTTCCGGGAGGAACCACCATGACCACACCTCGAGCAAGATCCGACGCACCATCATCGTCGTCGGAAGTCCAGGCCCGACGTACCGGCAGCAGCGTAAGGTCACGCCGGCTGTCGACCGAGACAAAGGCATCATTCAAGACCACCGAATTGTGGATGTACCTGCTTGCCGTAGGGGGAGTGCTTCTCGCCTCGTACTTGGTAGACAGTAGTGACGGCCACGGCGACTACTTTCGCGCCGACCAGGCGTGGCTCTACATCGCAATCCTGACCATCGGGTACCTGGGCAGTCGCGGCCTGGCGAAGTCCGGCAGTCGAGATCATTACGACGAAGACCGGTAGAGCGTCTTCCAACAGTCGAGAAGCTGAGCTATACGGTATCGAGCCCCGGTTCTGAGTGGATTTTCGCCGACCGGTGCTTCAGCTTGCACGCTTTGGAGCGCCGGTCGGCGGATGATCCACGCACCGCCAGCCCAGCCGTCCGCGGTCTTTACCGCTTACTAGTTGGTCCACTCTGGCAGTAGGGACAGCCGTCAGGAAGTGAGCCTTTAAGAACATGATCGAAGTGCGTGGCCTGACGAAGCGCTACGGTGACCGCAAGGTGGTCGACGACCTCACGTTCCGGGTCGAACCTGGAGCGGTCACCGGGTTCCTCGGCCCGAACGGCAGCGGGAAGACAACCACCGCGCGGGTGATCCTCGGGCTGACCGAACCCGACACCGGAACGGCCACCGTCGCTGGGCGGCGCTACCGCGATCTCAGCCATCCATTGCGCGAGATCGGAGCGTTGATCGATCCGAGCGGCGTGAACCCCAATCGAACCGCCGTGGAGCACTTGCGTTGGTTGGCGGCGGCGAACCGGCTACCGTTCCGTCGCGCCGAGGAGGTGCTCGGTCACGTCGGCTTGGACGCGGCGGCCGATCGCAACGTCGGCGGCTTCTCCCTCGGCATGCGCCAGCGGCTGGGCATCGCAGCGGCGCTGATCGGCGATCCGCCGGTGCTGCTGCTGGACGAGCCGATCAACGGACTGGATCCAGAAGGGATCTGCTGGATCCGCACGCTCGCGCAAGACCTCGCCGCCGAAGGAAGGACCGTGTTCATCTCCAGTCACTTGATGAGCGAGATGGCGCTGACTGCCACCGAGCTGGTCGTCGTCGGGCAGGGCCGGCTGATCGCGGCCGAGAGCGTCGCCGCGTTCACCGAACGGGCCGACAGTTCGGTGCGGGTGCGCAGCCCGCAGCTCGACGAGCTCGCGGCTGCGTTGGCGAGCGAGGGC
>DASPXY010001245.1:0-3344 GCA_035637055.1 Gemmataceae bacterium
AGTCGGCGAACAACCTCAGCACGGACTCGCGGTCGGACTCGGCGCGCGCCTCGATGGCCCACCATAACAGCAGCGGAATGTGAATGTCGCTGACGTCCTCCGATCGAGCCAGCAGTTTCCGCACGATCGCCAAGCCGGTGCTTGTGGGCAGGCGCCGGGCGGAGCAGGCCAGTTGACTGCGGACCTCGATATGCGGCTCGGTCGCCGCCAGGTGCGCCAGTCGCTCCGACAGCACTGGCGACACACTCCGCCGGTCGCCCAGCAGGCGCACGGTCCAGAGGCGCACGTGCGGGTCGGCGTGGCCCAGCGTCTCCAGGGCGATCTTGTCATCCAGGCCACTGCTCAGGTTCAACGCCCAGAGCGCCTCCAGGGCAGTCTGCCCTGTTCCCTCGCGAACCATCTTCGTCAATGGCGGAATGACCGTCCGGTCCCTGCGATCACCCAGCAAGCGCAGGGCCGTCTGCCGCGTCCAGCGATTTTCGCCTCCCAGCAGCTTGACCAGCTCCAGCGACGACAAACGGCCGAGGTCAATGGACTTGTGCAGTGCCGCGGCCTTCCCCTTGAGCCGATAGATGCGGCCCGTGCTCGGGTCGATCTGGCCCTCGTGATTGCGGAAGTGGTTGACCTGCGCATCGTACCAGTCGGCGACATACACAGCCCCATCCGGCCCGACCTTGATATCCACCGGGCGGAACCAGTTATCACTGCTCGTCAGCGGCCGCCCCACGTCGCGCGTCTGCAGCGACGAACCATCGGGGCGAAACTCGCTCAGGATCACCTCGCTCTGCAGCGGCGTAACGGCGAACAATTTACCCCAATAGGGAGCCGGTAAGGAGCCACCTTCATACACGGTGAACGTATGGCTGAAGCGCGGGGCGGCGGGGCTGCGCATCGCCGCGAAGTAGCCGAAGGCGTACGGGTTGGTCAGCGGGCCGTGCTTGCTAAAGCCCTTCTGGTAGTACCCGCCCTGGACGTAGTGAAAGCCGCGCGTGTTGCCGCCATTGTGGCCGCTGAAAAGCCGCCCCTTGCTGTCGAACTCCACCCCGAAGGCGTTGCCGCCGCCCTCCGCGAAAATCTCGTAACGCCGCGTCTCGGGGTGATAACGCCAGATCAATTGCCCGCTCGAATGAACTATCGTCTTGTCGCCCTGCCTGCGCACGTTGCCCGTGACCGTGCTGCCCTGCGCCGCGTACAGCCAGCCGTCGGGGCCCCAGCACAGGCTGTTGACGACCGAATGCGTGTCCTCCAGGCCGAAGCCCTCCAGGCACACCTCGGGGTCGCCTTCGGGCACGTCCTTGCCCGGCAGAGTCTTGTAGAAGAGCAGATAGGGTGGGTTGAGCACCCAGACGCCGCCGCGGCCGCGCGCCACCGCCGTCACAATGTTCAGCCCGTCGAGGAAGGTCGTGTGCTTGTCGAAGTTGCCGTCGCCTTTTGTGGCCTCGTGAATCGTGATCTTGTCCTTGCCGCGGAAATGATGCGGCGGGGGCGGCGGCACCTTGTCGTAGACGGCACGCCAGTACTTGTCGCGGCTGAGCATCTTCAGGCCGGCGGGATGAGGATATTGCAGATACTGAACCACCCATATACGGCCGCGCTCGTCGAAGTTGAGGAAAACCGGTTGGCGCACTACTGGCTCGGCCAGTACCTGCTCCAGCTGGAGATCGTCGGCGACCTTGAAGTGCTTCAGTGCCTCGGCGGGCGGCAGCGGCCCGCGCGCGCCGCGGTCGCCAAACAGGCGCCGACTGACCGCAGCGGACGGCTCCAACTTGGCGAAGGTTTGCGACGGGAGCGGGATTGAGTCGAGTTTCGCCCAGGCCAGATCGTCGCCGGTGCGAAACTGCCACGTCCCTGTGAGGGCGATGGCCTCGGCGTCGTTGGCGAGATAGGGCGCGCCGCCCTGAAAGCCGCCGGGGCCGGTGTGGTTGTAGATGCGCAAGGCGACGAGGTTGGGTTGGCCGGGTCGGACGTGCTGGGCCGGCACGGTGTAGCTGGCCGGTTGGAGCGTGAAGCCGTCGCGATAACCAGATGGGAGCCCACCGGCGCCGCCGACCTTGACACCGTTGAAGTAGACCTCGTAGCTGTTGCGCACGCCCTGCACCGCCAGGGCGAGGTCGTCGCCCTTCCAACCGGCGGGCACCTTGACAAGACAGCGATACCAGGCGAACCCGTCGTACTTCGCGAACTTGCCGCCGGGGGCTTGCTCCCAGACACCCGGCACATCGAGGGACACCCAGCCGCTATCCTGGGCGGCGAGTGCCAGGGCCAGCGCGGCGGGGAAGAAGATCGAGGCGGTGGTTACTACAATCGTCCGCATGGCGTGTCCGGGTCAGGATGGTGGATGGTGGATGGTGGGTGGTGGATGGAGAAGACAGAAGAAGTCCTCTCTTCACCATCCACCACCCACCATCCACCATCCACCATTGTTCCGGTTTTCGCCCGGAAGTCAATTCGCCACATGGCGGGGGCGCTGCATGCGAGATCGTCGTTCCTCCTTGCGATACGTGGCCGTCCTCGTCCTCCTCACGCTCAGTGCCGGTCTCGGCACGGAGGCTGGGGACAAGAAGGGGAAGCCTCTCTCCCTCGTGCTGATCACCGCGGAAGACGAGTACAACACGCAGGAAACGCTCCCCGACTTCGCCGCGAAACACCTCGGCAAGGAGTTTCGCGTCAAGCACATCATCGCCAACGAGAAAGATCCCAACAGCCTCCCCGGCATCGAAGCCTTGAAGGAGGCCGACGTCGCGATCCTCAGTGTCCGACGCCGGGCACCGCCGCGCGCCCAGATGGCGGTCCTGCGCAAGTTCCTCGCCGACGGCAAGCCGCTCGTCGCACTCCGCACGAGCAGTCACGCCTTCACGCTGTTGAAAGGCAAACCCCTGCCTCCGGGCCACGAAGAATGGCCCGAGTTCGATCGCGACATCCTCGGCGGCAACTACACCGGTCACCACGGGAATCGCGGCCCGAAAGCGCCGCGTACCCTGGTGCGCACCTTGCCCGAGGCGGCCAAACACCCCATCCTCACCGGCTTACCGGCCGAGGAGTTCGTCGTCGCTTCGTGGCTTTACAAAACGTCGCCGCTTTCTCGAAAGGCTACCCCATTGCTGACTGGACGTGTCGAGGGCCGGCCGATGCCGGAGCCCGTCGCCTGGACATTTACCTCCCCCGCAGGCGGACGGGTCTTTTACACCTCGCTCGGGCATCCCGACGATCTGCGTCTGCCTGCCGTCCGCAGGTTGCTGCGCAACGGCATCTACTGGGCCAGCGGGCTGTCAGTCCCCCGTGACTGAGTCCAGGGCCCTCAAGCCGCTGCGTGTTTCGCGGCTTTCCGCCGCCGACGCCAACTA
>DASPXY010001246.1:0-9093 GCA_035637055.1 Gemmataceae bacterium
CCTTCGGACAAGAAAACGCACCAGAATCCTTGAGGAAGCCATGGCCAAGCAAGAACAACGCCTTGTCAAACGGGCCAAGGAATACTGGGAGCGCAGAGAGTTGTCTGCGTTGGAAAACATGCAGAAGGAAGAGGGTGCGGCCGAGATTCCCGAGGTTCTGTACTTCGTCGGCCTTGCCTTGAATGCCCTGAACAAAAGGCGCGACGCCATCAAGTGTTGGCGAAAGGCCACGGAACTCGATCCCAACAATGAAACTGCCATCCGCACCTTGGCCTATGAGTTGATGGAACAAGCTCCTGTGGATGCCGCGGAACTGTTTTACCGCTTGGTCGGATCGGAGCGAGCGAATGCCGACGATTTCACTTGCCTCGGGGAACTTTTCATCAAACAGGATCGGTTGAAGGAAGCCCACCGCTGTTTGGACCGGGCCCGGCGATTGGAACCTGAGAACAGTCTTGCCTTGCTGGCTCTGGCGACGCTTTACGCTCAAGTCAGGGCTACTTCGGATGCCTTGGCTTTTTTGCAGAAAGTTGCTGCCACCGAGGAAATCGATCTTTCCGACCTGGCTTCCGATCCGGAGTTTGAGTGCTTGTGGGATGATCCGAAGTTTGAAAAAATCGTTTCGCCCAATGGCCGAAAATAACCTCTCGCCTCACGAACTGCAACGGTTGTGGCCTGCGGCCGCCAGCCAGGAGACGCACGTGTTGAAATCGCAAGCGAACAAACTCACCCGGCGCACCTTCTTGACAGGCGTGGGTGTGACAATGGGCCTCCCCTGGCTGGAGTCGCTCAACGTCTGGGGGAGCCGAGCCGCTTCCAGCACGCCCGCCACCGCGCCGCCCAAACGGTTCGCCGCTCTCTTCATGGGCAACGGTATCAGCCCGCCGCACTGGTCGGCGCGCGGAGCGGGCGCCGACATGCAGCTAAGCCGCAGCCTCGAACCACTGGCGTCGCTGCGGCCGCGGCTGAACGTCGTCTCGGGCCTGTTCAACCGGCACGCGACCGGCGTCGGCATTCACCCCGGCCAGACCGGCAACATCCTCTCGGGCGCCGCCCTCCAGCGTGGCGCCGTGCTGCGCGGCGGCGTCAGCATGGATCAGGTGCTCGCCGCACGCCTCGGCGATGAGACGCCGCAGCCGAGCCTCGTCCTGGGATGCGAGCAGCCGATCACCGGGTATCACGAAACGAACTTCTCGATGGCCTACAGCTCGCACATTTCCTGGCGCGACGCCAACTCGCCGGTGCCGATGGAGGTCTATCCGTCGCTGGCCTTCGACAGCCTCTTCGACAATCACGGCAGCCGGCGAACGCTCAGCATTCTCGACCGCGTCCGCGACCAGACCACGGCCCTCAATCGCCAGGTCAGCCACGCCGATCAGGCCAAGCTCGACGAGTATCTGACCAGCGTGCGCGAAGTGGAAAAACGCATCGAGCGCACCCGCGCCGCGAAGGACCAAGCCGATAATCGGGCGAAGGACCGCGGCCGCCCCGCGATCACCATGCGCCGCCCCGACAATGGCCTTCCCGAAGACATTCGCGAGCACATGCGGCTGATGTGCGACATCATCGCGCTGGCCTTCCAGACCGACAAGACGCGCGTCGCCACGCTGCTGATGTGTCGTGATCTTTCCGGTCTCTTTTATCCGTTTCTCGGCGTCCGCACGGCGCATCATCCGGCGTCGCACGAGGACCATTCCGACGCCTACGAGCGGGTGACGCGCTACTACGTGAGCCAGTTGGCGTACCTCGCCAGCCGCCTGGCTGCGATGCCAGAAGGCGACACGACGGTGCTCGACAATTCGTGCCTGATGTTCATTTCCAATATGTGGTCGGGGAGCCGGCACGATTCGGGCAAGGTGCCGGTGCTGCTCGTCGGAGGAATGGGCGGGACGCTCGCAACCGGCCGCGTTCTCGACTACACGACGCGCGGCGATGAGAACCGCAAACTCTGCAGTCTGTATCTGTCGCTGATGACGCGCATGGGGGTGAGGGCCGAACGCTTCGGCGATGCCACGGCCCCGCTCGCCGGACTGTAAGGCGGTCGGCAACAAAAATAGCCCGACTCTCCAGAGTCGGGCTACGGGGAGAAAGCGCCTCAGCCGACCGGTTGGGCGGTCTGCAGGGCCGCCAGGTAGCGCTCGCCTAATTTTGGATCGGTCATGTGGACATACGCCGCGTAGCCGGCCAACCTTTCGACCGTCTCGCCTTCCTTGAGCGGTTTGCCGTTCTTAAGATTGTGGACGGCCGCTCGCAACTGGCGACGCAGTTTCCGCGGCACGCGCGGCTGGGCGTCGCCGTTGACCACGAGTCCCGTCACCGTCTGTCGGCCGCCCTTGCGCGCCACGCGCGTTTTCTGGGGGTTGATCCTGAACCCTTCCTCCTCGACGATGCGCCGCACCACGCCGAGCAGCTTGCCCAGGTTCGGCGGCCCCTTATGGTTGGCGGGTAGGCTGAACGTCAGGTCATCGGCGTAGCGCGTGTAGCGCCAGCCCAGCTTTTTCGCCAATCCGCTGATGCGCTGGTCGAGATGCAGGCAAAGCGTGTTCGTCAGGGCCGGACTCGTCGGCGCCCCCTGCGGCAGACAGCGCGGGCCGAGCGCGACATAATACTCCTTGCCCTGGTGCTGCACGATCTCACGCGGCGCCTCCGTGCAGATGAGCGCCAGCAGCGTCGCGACCTGCTCGCGATAGCCGGCCTTGCGGAACACGCCCTTGACACGCCGCAGCGTCACCGTCGGGAAAAACTGCTCGATGTCCATCTTGACGATGACCTTGGGGCCGGTGTGAGCCTCGGCATTCGTCAGGATCGAGCGGCCGGGCAGGAAGCCGTGGACCGCCCCATGCACAAGGAGTTTCTCGACGATGTTGTGCAAAATCCAGCTCTGGGCGGCCTTGAGCTTCGGCAGCGGCGCCCAGATCGGGCGCTCCTTGCCATTGCGCTTGGGGATGGTGAAACGGCGATAGTGGATGCGCGTCGCCGCCTCACGATGGTAGGCGAACCAGCGCAGTTGCGCGACTGTCAGCCCGAGCGCCTCGGCGAGTTGCTGCGGCGTGTCGAGGGCCGGTAGCTCGTTCTCGGCGGCGCGCTCCTCGGCGTGCTGGACGTCCCACTTGTCCTTGCCCGGCGCGTCGTTCCAGTAAACGCCCTCGCCGAGATGGACGATGTGATTGGCCTTGTAGGCCAGCCACGCCTCCTTTTGGAGCTTGCGTTTCTCGGCCGCCTCCTCGCGCAGCGACTTCTTGTAGGCGTTTAGCTCGCTTTCCGACATGTTGTCGGTTTCGCGCCGCTCGACGAGGAAGCCGTGCTCGCGCAGCTGGCCCTCGATGTACGCCTGGGTGCCGCCGGCCTGCACAATCGCACGCCAGAGAGTAATCGGATCGGTTTGCCTGGCCATGTTCAGAGGATCCTCACTCCGTTTAACGGGCGAAGCACCCCTCCCCCAACCCCCTCCCCGAAACGGAGAGGGGGAGAAGGTCTGTTCTTGCTCCCCCTCTCCGTTTCGGGGAGGGGGTTGGGGGAGGGGTTTTCCGAACCGCGGGTAAACGGGGTTAGTCCGTTGTCGCGTCAAGGTAGCCGCGCTTGTCCAGATCGCCGATACGGGCGAAATAGGCCGCGCGGGCGTCGTCCACACTGTTGAACCTCAAAGTCTGCAGCCGCATCACCTGTCCGGCACGTCCCCAGCGCACTTTCAGCCGCTGTTTCTCCAGCGACAGCTGGAAGACGTCCTCGCCGCGCTCGTCGCGGCGGCTGTAGGTGCGTGTTTCGACGGTCACCGCCTGCTTCGGGTCGCCGCTCTTCTGCCGCTTGAGTTCCTCGGCGGCGTAGGCCAACCGCAGCGCGATCAGGTGCGGACACGGCCCCGCCTTCAGTCCCTGCTTGCGGAAAAGGGGACACGTACACTCCGCCTTGGTGACCATGCCCTCGTCGATCAGCAGCATTTGCGGGCGGTATTCGCGCTTGTCCTCCTCGACGTTCACCTTGCCGACCAGTTCCAGCCCGGTGCCGGCGATGCGATTGACCGAGGCGATGCGTACCGCCCCGCGGCGCACGAGCAGGTCGTGGGCGATGCGTTCGCGCTGGTTGCGGTACTCCAGGCGGCTCAGGTCGAGCGGTTGCTCCGTCAGCGGCCGCAGACGGTAGACGTCGTCCGCCAGGTCGTACATGATCTTGCCCTGCTGGCAGCCGATCTGAAGCGCCTCGACCAGCGCGGCCCCCTTGAGGCCCGTGGCCGCCGCAAGATCCTTGGTGTTCGCCAGCCAGACCTTGCCGAGATGGGTCAGGATGCTGTCGAGGGGTTTGGTGGTCTGCGTCTTGCGCGGCAGCAGCAGATCGAAACTGACCGCCTGCGACCAGTTCGCCGTCGTGAAGCCGGTCAGGCCGAGTGTCATGACCATGTCAGCGGCGCGCAGCACCCAGAAGCTCGGCAGGCCGTTGCCCAGCAGATGGACTTCCACCGTATCGATCAGCGGGAGGATGCGACGCAGCATCATCAGGCGGCGCCGGCCCCACACACGCACCACTTTGGCGGACTTGCCCTTGTAGGTGCCAGCCGTCGAGGGGATGACGACCTCCCACGGTTCGAGCACCAGGCGCGCCGGTTCGCCGGGGACCAGCTCGATGCGCAGGCCGCGCCGCTTGCCCTTGCGGTCGCCGTTCATGCGCAGCTGGCGCAGGGCGTTGTAGAAATCGATGGGCGCCAGCGTGAAGGTGTCGCGCGGCAGCGTCGCGGAGGACTGCACCTGCAGGAAGCCGCGCAGCCAGGTATCGGGCACGCGGATTTTCTTTTCCAGCACCTCGCCCTTGGTCGCCGCAGCGGTGGCGACGCTGACCTCCTCGCGGCCGATGCCGACGCGCGTTTCGCGATAAGAACGCATCTGCTGGATGCCGGCGTAGAGAGCGGCGCTGAAGTCGATGTTCGTCGTGCCGCAGACCGGCTCGTCCTCGGAGGCGAAGGCGGCGCGCGGGAAGCCGAGTTTGGCATAGGTGCCTTCGTCCTTACTGAAGACCTCAAATATCACCTGATCGGGGTGAACGGTGATGATCGGGTCGAGGAGGATGAAGGCGAGCGGGTCGTTGCGCATCAGCCAGGAGAAGTACGCTTGCTGCGCCTGCCACATGCCCATGTGGGCCGACTCGGCGCGCATGCGGCGGTACGCGAGATACGCGGTGCGGTCCTTGGGGACGTAGCGGTAATCGCTGCCGACGACGGTGTAGAGGGCCGACATCGCCTCGCGGAAGCGCAGCGGATTTTTGAGAGTGCCGTTGAGGCGAACGGGTGCCCGGTGCAGCTCGCCGAAGAGGGAGAGTTGCGCCTTGCCCTCGGCCATGACGACGGCGCTGGGGCCGGCGTAGCTGAGGGTGATTTCGGTGGCCTCGGGGGCCTGCGGTTGTTGTTCGGCGGCACTGTCAGCCGCTGGTTGCTGGCTCGGCGTGGCTGCGGCCTGTTCTTCGCTGCTCATCCCGTCTTACCTCCTCAGTTGTCGTGTCGCGTCCCTGGTGGGCTTGTCAGAACCTCGCGCCAGTAGGCCGGCATGCCGTCCCAGGCGGCCAGATAGGTCGTTTCCAACGGCACCGAAACGTACACCTCCGGTGTCAGGAACAGTGGCATCGCAGGCAGCGCATCGCCGACAGCAACCAGTTCCACGAACGCCTCGGCACCTGCTCCCCCGATGTACGAGACGCACGTCAAGGGTTTGTCCGCCGGGAGACTGTAATCCTCGCCGCAGTCCTCGCCCCAGACGGCGCGGTGAATACCTTGCGGGTCGCGCATACTGGGCGGGAACAGATCGACGAGCAGCAAATGAATCCCTGCGGCGAGCGCCTCGTGGGCCTTGCGGACGAACGCATTCAACCCGTTCTGATTGTTCTTGTTGCCCGGCGAAATAATCTCGACCATCGCCACCACCTGATGGTTGCTCACGTGCCGGACCGTGACGGCCTTGGCCTTGGCGGCGTAGCGATTGGCCTCCGAGCGCATCCGAATCCGGACGGGCGGCGGCGCTACCGCGAGGGCGACGCCGCCTTCCGGGACTGCTGGGTTCGCCGACGTGCCATTGCGCCCCGGTCGGCGCAAGGTGAGGACATCCGGTCCGAGGCCGCCGGCAATCTGCTCGGGCAGGGCGTAATAGGCGGTCGGTAATAGGCCGCGGTTGAGGGCGCGCGCAATCTCGGTGATCCAGTCATGCTGAAAGGCGTGGAAGATGCCCGCGTCAACCCGAGTCCAGTCGTGGATCATCCGCTTACACCTCCTCACGGCAACAAGTCCTGGACGGCGACTTGGATCGGCGCGGCGCCGGCGAGAACCAGCGAAACGCTGTCGCCCGGCCGAGAATCGACCCGCTGCGCGAACTTCGGGTTAGGAACTCCTCCGGACGGCAGTGTATACACCTCAATCTGGCGATCAACGAGATTCACGATCCAGTAACATTCAATCCCCGCACGGGCGTAAATGCGGCCCTTGTCGTCGCGGTCGCCGGGCAGGGTCGAATCGGACACCTCAACGACGAGACCAATATCCGCCACACTCGGATGGCGGGTCAGGTAGTGGCTTGGGCCGCCGCGGACGATGGCGAAATCCGGCTCCGGTTCGCTGTCGCCCAGGGTGACGCCACTGTGTACCCGCACTTCCCACCCCGTCGGCAGCAGTTCGACCCACCGCCTCGCGCCCTTCTGGAGCGCGGCGTCGTGCGGCGGGGTCCGCGCTGGCTTGCGCACCAGATAACCTTCGAGCAACTCGACGTTGTCATCCTCGGTGAGGATTCCAAGTTCGATCAGGCGGTGATACTCGGCCACGCTGAAGCGTCGGAATCCGGCCATAGTTCCCTGGTATGGCAAATGAGCGGTTTGTGTCGTCACGTGTCCTCCTGCCCTTGTCACGCCCTCTGGCAACTTGTTCGACCGCTGCCGCCGCGCTACAATACTCCCATGACAACCATCAACATCGACGAGATCCAGCGTGACCCGCTCGGCTACCTCCGTCGCGTTGAGGACGGTGAAACCTTCGTTGTGCTACGCGATGAGCGACCCGTAGCGGAGATCAAGCCCATCGCAGCGCTCCCCCAGCAGCCGCGGCCCTTCGGGTTGTGTGCCGGGCAGTTCACTGTGCCCGACGATTTCGACCGACCTCTCCCCGAGGACATCCTGAAGGACTTCGGCGGGCAATGAGTCTGCTGCTGGATACGCCCACCCTTCTCTGGTACATCACTGCGGACGCGAGCCGGCCACTAGCCACAGTTCGCCCGTCCCCTGAAAAGTCCCATATGGCCTCTCAATTGTGCGCCTGCCTTCCCTGCATGAGTAGTTTGAGGAACTCCCGGCGCTGCCATTCCATTTCTGCCGCCCGTTGGCCAGCGGCGGCGACCGCTTCGAGAGCCGCCTGGGACACCCATTGCTCCCACTTGTTCGATTTCTGGGGGAACGAAACCGCCAAGGCAGCCGCAGCGGCAGACCTCGCCGCGCAAACCGCCGCGTACCTTGCTGCTTCTTGTTCCCGGCTCCATACTTGACCTGCCTGAGGCATTGCTGCCTCCTCGTCAGTCACATCAGACATCAACCGCAATTGCCTCCGCACTTCGGTCTTGGTTGCTTCGCCCCAGAGCCAGTTACGCACGGTGGCAGTGAGCGATTGAGGGCGGTCATCATTTGGGAACTCCCGCGCGAACACAGGCAGCGCATGCTCCGCACAGCAACAGCCAAACTCTACCGCAAGGGGTTGCGGCACGAGTTGAATCGCGAGATGCACCACGCCAGCTGACCCCGATAGGGTGCCACTCCGGAAGTAGATGTTCCCTGTTTGGCAGTGCTTGCGGACTGAGACAGCACGGGGATCCCCACAGTCTTCCAACCAGTCGCCCAGGATGCAGCGCGGGGTAGGGTCTTCAGGATGCTCAAGCACGTTCAACAGGAGGATCACCAAGTTTCCGTCTCGCATGCTTCCACCCCAAGCACGAGCATTTCATGACATCCCCTTCGGCCCGACCACCGCCTGCGCCTTCTTCCTCGCCCGCTTCGAGCGACGCAACCCGCGCCACGCGGCCTTGCGCAACTCCTCCTCTTCCTTGCCCTCACCCTTGCCGATCTCCACCAACTTCGCCTCCGCCGTCTCGCACGCCATGCGTGCCAGCGCCTCGACGGCTCCCAGTCGCGTCGCCTCGGGCAGTTTGCGATTCTGTGCCACCTCTGCCAGCGTCGCCACGTCGCCGGAGGCGACGAGGTGCGGCAGCGCCACGCCCTGGTAATGCACCTGGCTCGCCGCCTTGCGCAGCGTCTCTTCCACCGGGATGCCGTCGGCCGTCAGCCGGTTGAAACTCACCCGATCCGACAACAGTGGTTCGGCCAACTTGGCGGCGACCTTCGGCCGCTGCTTCGCCAGGGCGTCAGTCGCGAGCGTGCGAATCTCCGGGTCGTTGCCGACCGCCACCGTCTCCAGCAACTTCTCGACCGCGTCGGTCAACTTGGCCGACGCCAGCGCCGCCACCGCCTCAATGCGGATCGGTCGATACATCCGATCGTCCGGCCGCGCCTGCGCGACCGTCAGCAGCAACGGCTGGGCGACGCCGAGCCGGCCCGCCGCCCATACCAACGCCTGCACGCACGGCGTCAGCCGCGCCAGCGTTGGGTCGTCGCGCCGGTTCTCCTGCGCCACCCGTTGACGGCGATCCTCCCACGCCTTCAGCCAGCGCTCCAGCGCCGTCTGCAGCGGCTTGGCCGCGGCCTTCGGGTCGGCACCGCCTCGGCCGACGAGCCGCGCCGCCAGCTGCACCGAACGCTCGCTGTTGCCGCTCAGGGCGCCGAGGATCTGATCCATCGGCAGGTTCGGTCGGTTCAGCAGGCTCAGAGCCAGTGCCTCCTGCGTCGCCTCCGGACACTTCGGCAGAATCTCGAACATGCGCCGCGGCTCGCCGCGCTCACAAACGCGCTTGAGCGACTCCTGCACGTCGTTGGTGGCGCGGTAATTCGAGGCGGCGTTGCGATTTTGCAGTAGGGCGTAATCCGGCTCCAGCGCCTCGGCCCCCCACAAGCGGCGGGCGCTCGTCCGCGCCGCCTGCACGATATGCCAGTTGATCTCGAGCTCCAGTAACCGCACCAGCAGAT
>DASPXY010001247.1:0-2723 GCA_035637055.1 Gemmataceae bacterium
AGGAAGAACATGACAAAGAACGGTTGCACAGCCGACCGCCGCTGGTTGTTGCCCTGGCAAGGCGCCATTCTCTCCCTGACAGTCTCGGCGGCACTCGTGGGCTGTGGCGGCGGACCAGCAGTTGCTCCCGTGTCGGGCAAGGTGACGTACAAGGGAAACACCGTCGAGGGAGGCTCGCTCATCTTCAGCCCAGTCGGGGAGAAGAACCCGGGCAAGCCAGCCCAAGGCGACGTGAAATCGGATGGCTCCTTCACTCTCCAAACCCACAGCCCAGGGGACGGTGCGCTTGTGGGTCGTCATCGCGTCTCGTACACTCCTCCCCAAGTAAAACCCAGCGAGGTGCCGAACGTCGATCCGCCGCCGCCCAAGTACATGGGTCTGGCACCGAAAGAGGCCGAGGTCGAGGTCAAGGTCGGAGATAACACCATCAACATCGAACTGGTTCCCAAGAAGAAATAGCGCGCTTGTTGCCCCTGAGTGCCTTGGGGCTTCACGAAAAACGACGCTCCTGGCAAAGAGGCGAGGTCAACTCTCGGCGGGAGCTGACCTCGCCTCTTGTTAGTTTTGCGGCGCGAGCGGCTGTTGCCGCTCCCGGCGCCGCCAGCGGCGGAAATCCCGGACCGCCGCGTAGGCTCCGTATCCCATCAGCGCCAGCACCACTCCCATGATGCCGAACGCCATCACGTGCTCGAGCGTCGTTTGCGGGGAGAACTCATAGTCGAAGATCTCCACCGCGATGTGATGTCCGAACAATTGCATGGATAATTCCCCTCGTGCTTGTCTCTCGATTGTCGGAAGCGTCTTCCGCTCGCCCCTGTTGTATCGAGAGCGCGACCGCGCGAGAAGCGGCCCCTGGGGCTGCTCCGCCACACGGCCTCCGGAAACACTGTGGGCCGCCGCATCTGGGCGGCCCACGACGATCGAGCAGAGCAGGAGCGTTCGCTTCGAGAGCGGGCGGACAAAACTGGCGAACGGCCAGCTTACGCTGGCTGGTGGGCCAGTACCAGCCGGCTTACGCCGGCCGTTCGCCTATTCCACCCGGATATTGATATCGTGGATGGTCGTGCCCTTCTCCAGCTCCACCATCAAGGAGGAGGTCGCAGCGTCGCGAAACTCCTGCGGAATGATCTGACGCGCCTTCTCGCCCGGGCTCTCCTCCACCAGGACGCGATAGCGCCCCGGCTTCAAGGACGCGCTGCGGAACGTGTAAGTACCATCCGGCCGGATCGACGCGCTAAAGCGCTGCTGGTCCGCAGCAATCAGGGTCACGTACCCGCTCGTCAAGGGTTCGCCCTTGATCGTGACCTTGCCGGAGAGCCTGGGAGGCGCCGGCAATTTCTCGGCGCCCTTCTTGTCGGTCTTGCCCTTGTCCTTGTCGGTCTTGCCCTTGTCGTCCCCTTTTTTGTCGTCGGTGACGGCTGGTGCGCCGCCGAGCCGTTCACGGACCCGATCGAGGACTTCACGGAGCGCAAAAGCCCGCTGCCAGGGCACGGGAACCATTTCGGCCTTCTGCACCCCTGCGTCAATGACTGCTTGCAGGTCGGGGTACTGCTCGAGCAGTGGCCGCACCGCGAGCAGGGCGCCGTGGTAGAGGCGGTAGCAGCCCAGATAATCGCGGTTCTGGTTGTAGAGGTCGGCGCCGCGGTTGATGACGGTGCGCAGGGCATCGCGAAGCATCTTGTCCTGCGGCTTGCGGTCCCCGTTGCCGACTCCCTCCTGGGCGTGGAAGGTGCCCGTGAAGGCGAACACCAGGATGCCTGCCGTCAGGAACGGCAGGCCCGAAGAGCGAAACGACGTACGCATGGCCATCTCCCGTCAGAGTGTGTGCTTTGCTGTTGCGGCGCCGGGTGAGGCGGGCGCCATCCTCGGGCGGCGCGATGGCAAAGTTTACGGCGACTGTGCGGAGATATTAGAGAGGATGGGCGAACACGGAAAGGACTTTTTCCTGACCTTGCATCATTTGCGGAGGCGCGGATAATAGGGCGGCACAGGAAACCAGGACAGGACGCCTCGACCACAGTCCCCAGGGGCCAAGCCAAGGAGGGTTCATGGCCGATCGCACCACACAACTCTTGCTGGACGCCCTGAGTCGCGCCGTCGCCGACCCCGCCGGCGTTCCCCTGTACGCGAGCAAGTCCGTCCCCGGCCTGTTCCCCGCCACGCCCGCCGCGCGCCCGGCGGCCCAGCGCTGCAAGGACGAGCAATTCGTGAAGGTGGTCCGCACCGAGAACCGCGGCAAAGCCGTCCAGGAAATGTGTGCCATCACCGAGAAGGGACTGGCCTACCTGCTCACACAGGCGAACCCGCGGCAGGTGCTCGAAGATCTCGTCCGTGCCCTGGAGTCGCGGCAGGCACAACTTAGCGAGTTGGTGACGGCGGCCCGGCAGGCGCAGAGCAGCCTGGAGGCGTTCAAGGCAATGGCCGCGACCATCCTGCAGCAGGTCGCCCGGCAGGGAAATGGCCAGGCAAACGGCACGCCTCCGGGGACCAACGGGGCTGCGACGTGGGAGACGGCGGCACTGGCGCACCTGGGACAGCGGCAGGCGGGCGCCTCGCAGGATTGCCCGTTGCCGGAACTATTTCATGCCGTCCGTCAGGCGTATCCCAGGCTCACCATTGGCCAGTTCCATGATGGGTTGCGCCGCCTCCATGACGAGGGCCGCATCTACTTGCATCCGTGGACCGGCCCCCTCTATGACCTGCCCGAACCGCCTTACGCGCTC
>DASPXY010001248.1:0-2477 GCA_035637055.1 Gemmataceae bacterium
GACGCCGTCCACTACGCCCCCCACGGCCCGATCGATGTGCAAGACTGGGACTGCGATTTCCTCGCCTGCTCGGCGTACAAGTTCTTCGGCCCGCACGTCGGCATCCTTTGGGGCCGGCGCGCGCTGCTGGAGGAGTTGCCCGCTTACAAGGTGCGACCCGCCCCCGACACGCTGCCCGGCCGCTGGATGACCGGCACGCAGAACCACGAGGGCCTGGCCGGCGTGGCCGCCGCGATTGACTATCTATGCGGCGTTGCCGGCGCCAGCACACCGGCATCCCGCGCCGGCCGTCGCGGTCAGTTGCGCGCCGGCATGGCCGCGATCCAGGCGTACGAGCAGGAGTTGGGGCGACGACTCCTCGACGCCCTCGCCCAGCGACCGCGCTTCCAGGTGTGGGGGATCACCGCACCGCAGCGCCTGGCGTGGCGTGTGCCGACCGTTTCGATCAGCATGATCGATCGTTCCGCCGAGCAACTCGCCGAGCACCTCGCGCAGCGCGGCATCTACGCCTGGCACGGGAACATGTACGCGCTGGCACTGGCGGAGCGGCTGGGACTGGAAGAGCGCGGCGGCTTCCTGCGCCTGGGACTCATTCACTACAACACGGCGGCGGAGGTGGACCGTTTGGTAGCGGCGCTCGACGAAGTGTGAGGACAGAGTAGGTGCCGCGAGCCGAGCGGCACCCGACGCCAGCCCCGCTCGGCTCGCGGGGCCTACTTCCGACAGGCACGAGTTCTTCGAGGCAGTGACAACAAGGCGAGCGGCGCGGCGTGAGCCCAATACCGTCAAATGGCTGAGTGGGGTGGTGGAAAACATCGTAACTTCCGCGAGAATGGCTTTACCACAAGCTTTATTCTCCACAGGAAGTTACGATGAGCCCCCTGCAAAACGACGTGAACCGCCTGGGCGCCGACAGCGCTGCCAGCCCTGCACACCTAGATGCCCTTCAGCGTATCCTGGACTTGCCCGCCGTGCAACAGGTCGTTACTGCTTTGGGCAGGAGCCCACGCGCCTGCCCCGTCGTCGCTGACACCTTCGCCCTCCTCTTCGTCCTCGCCCTCGGACTCTTTCCCACCGCCAGTTACCGCAACGTCGCGCGCCGACTCCTGCCTGCCGACCAAGCCGCCACCCGACTCCCCAGCCGCGCCACCCTCGCCGCCGCCCGTCAGCGTCTGGGCGCCGAACCGCTGCGCCTCGTCGCTCAGCACGCCCTGCGTCCCCTGGCCGACCCCAAGACCGTGCCCGACGCTTTCTACAAGGGCTTGCGCCTGCTCGCCCTGGACGGCTTTTCCTTGGCCGTGCCCGACACGGCCGCCAATGCCACCCTCTTCGGCCGCCACGCCAACCAACACGGCGGCTCCGGCTACCCCGGCGTGCGCGTCGTCGCCCTGCTGGAAGCCGCCACCCACGCCACCCTCGACTACGAACTCGACGCCGGCACGGCCAGCGAGACGGTCCTGGCGGCGCCGCTGTTGGAACGCTTGCCGCCGGGCAACCTGTTGTTGTGGGACCGGCACTTCTTCAGTTTTGACCACCTCTGGCGCGTCCGCAGCCGCGGCTGTCACGTCCTGGGGCGGTTGAGCAAGTCGGTCAAGCCCAAGCTGTTGCAACGCCTGTCCGACGGCTCCTACCTGGCGGAGATCCGCTCGGGCCACCGCAGCCGGTTCGGCACGCGGGCGCGTCAACAAATCCGCCTGCTGCCCTACCGGCTCAACGATGCGCGCCGCGGTGAGCCCAGTGAGGTACATCGGCTGTTCACGACGTTACTGGACGAGAAGGCCTATCCGGCCAAGGAACTGATCGGGCTGTACCACCAGCGTTGGGAGCAGGAGTTGGCCAACGACGAGATCAAGACGCACCAGTTGCAACGGCCGGTGCTGCGCAGCCAGACGCCGGCGGGAGTGGAACAGGAGGTAGCGGCGGTGTTGGTGGCGCACCACGCGGTGCGGCGGGTGATGGTGGAAGCGGCCGTGCAAGCGGGGGTGCCGCCGGTGCGGCTGAGTTTTGTAGGGGCGCTGGACGTGATTGCGACGCGGCTGCCGGGGATGAGTGTGGCGACGCCGCAGCCGCTGCGGCTGCGGCGCTGGTACACGGCGTTGGTAGCGGAGGTGAGTCGGGAAGTGCTGCCAGAGCGACGGTTACGGACCAACCCGCGAGTGGTAAAATGCACGCGCGTGAAATGGCCCCGCAAGAAAGCGAAGGGGCAGGAGAAACCTCCGCAACCGGAGCGACCGTTTGCGGAGGTCATCGACTTGGTCGTCTTGACCATTTGACGGTATTGGGCGTGAGCCCGCCGGTCAAAAGGCGAGCGGCGCGGCGTGAGCCCGCCGGTCAAAAGGCGAGCGGCGTGAGCCCGCCGGTGAAGCTCGCCTTGAAGCCCTCACCGGCGGGCTCACGCCGCGCCGCTCGCCAACAAATTACAGACTCCAAGCGAGGTGGCGGGGAACTGGGGCGGCAGGCGGGTCGCGCTGGCGGTG
>DASPXY010001249.1:0-3314 GCA_035637055.1 Gemmataceae bacterium
CACGGTTCGGGCTTGCGAGTTGGCATTTCCCGCTTCCGGGGAGTTTCTCGACCTCGACACGGAACAGGCACGTCCGGCGGTTCCGCCGGTCCCGGCCCACACAGAAGAGTTGTCCGGCGGAGAGTCTCGTGTTCGCAAGGAAACGTTCTTCCACCCGCTCAGGAACCGAAACCTCGTTAGCGGGGCGACCATTCGCCCGGGGGCCATAAGTGAAGCGCGTATTCCAGAATTCCAGCCCGCCCATCCGCTTGAGTTGCTCCTTGACCCTGCGGCGACTCTCCATCGCCAGCAGCAAGAGCGGTTCCAGATCCTCCCCCGTGCATTCCCCGTGCGGATAGATCAGTTTCACCAGTCCCGATACCGTCCGCCGGATCGCCTTGTCGTCGCGTTTGTCGATTGCCGCCCCCATCTCGAACCAGTTATCGAGCACGGTGGCGTAGGATGTGGCGCGCGACTCTTGCAGGATCCCCGCCAGGTAGTCCACGATGAACCCGTAGGAGTTGCCGAACACCCCTACCTGCATCCGCGGCATTTCCCAACCCGGCAGATACCCGTGGAAGCGGTCGAGGAACGCCCGGTCGTGGGCTACGCGGGCCGGGAAGGGACAGAACAGGTGGGAGGTGCGCAGGGCAACCTGCACGTCGAGGTCGAGGTTCCCCTCAAAAACCATCGAGGCATGGGCGGTGATGGGATCCTTGCCGCGGGAGTACGCCCCGGACTCCATGTAGTCCTTGAAAATCTGCAGCGCCTGCGGGTCGCTCACCCGGTCCAGGCCAGCGACCTCATCGAAGGCGATCACGTCCCACTGACTGACCAGGCCGGGTTCGGTCTTCTTCGGCATGTTTCGCCCGAAGAGGTTGGGCACCGTCGTCTCGCCGCCGGAAATCAGGATGGCGTTGGGCGACAATTCGCGGTAGCAGTATGACTTCCCCGTGCCGCGTGGGCCAAACTCGACCAGGTTGTAATTGTCCTCGACGAAGGGCACCAATCGCAGCAACAGGAGCAGTTTCTGCCGTGGGGTGAAGGCTTCGCTCTTGAAACCCATCGACCGCAACAATACGTCGATCCACTCGGCGGCGCTGAAACGCCCGCGTCCCTGACGGACCTCGTCGATTCCCCCGGTCGCCACCTGGATCGGCTTGAGCCGCTGGATCGCGAAGGGGTAGATCACACTGCCGATCACGTTCTCCGGCCTGTAAGCCATCTCGACCTGACACCACACACCGGCTGTCAGCAGCCGCCGGTATTTCTTCTGGGGATACTCGTCAGGGATCGTGACATCGTTCAGGCGCAACTGGACGAGGTCGGCCCAGTACACGTTGCGCTTCGGATCGAGGCGGGCCTTGACCTTGTCGATCACGGTGTAGCGGCCGCGGTCCCGGATGATGGCCTGGATTTCCGGAGCCTTCTCACTACGGACGAAGTGTTCGGTCAGCGTCTTTTGGACTTCCGCCAGACCCGCGCGGATGACTTCCTCGTCGGCGGACGAGCAGTAGCGCCCGAGCAGGAACTCGACGACATAGGAGGGGACATGATACTCGTTGCGCAGCGGGGCCACGAGATCCTTGCGGACCACCTTCCCTGGGAACGTTGCCAGCAGTTTCTTGTCCAGAGCGTCCATCGCACCCCCTACAACAAGTCCTCGTCTGCCTCCCGGCGCATCACATTGGGTACTCCCAACTGCGAGTCCAACTCGTCGCCAGAGTCCTCATCCAGGAGGATGAGATCCACGGCCGGCACGGGTTCCGTCAAGGTCACCTTGATACGGGGGTACGCCTCGGCCGGCCCCAGTTCCAACTCTGGTTTGTACACGACGATGTCGCTGCGCCCGACGACGCGGCTGCCGTGGCGGGCCTCGACACGGACGCGCCGCGCCTGTGCCGACCCATGCGAACTCGTCACCTCCGCCTGGAGATAGAGGATCAGGCTGGCGACGTTGGGCACAGGAGCCAAACGGACCTGCACCGGCGCCTTGGGAGGACCAGCCTGGGTCGAAATCACGAAGCGGAGCAGGCATTCCTGGGGCGACAGACCGCCGTGGATGAAGCGGTGCCGCGGGCCGGCGACGCTGAAGGCCGTCAATCCTTTAGGGACCACGACGCGCGCCGTGCCACCGTAGCCCAGGGCGCTCGCGTCAAAGCCGAGACAGCCGTTCGGCGTCTGCAATGGCCCCACGGCATAGCGCGTGCTTATAGCTACATCGCTGGCCTTCTGCGGCGCCGGCACATCGCCTAGGGACACTCCCTCCGGCACGAGGAGGAAGCCGTGGTCGGTGCCGATCGCCACCCGGCGATAGCCGGCGCGGTGGAGCACCGTGACCCAGCGGGCCAGGTCGGCGATGAGATCCTCGAACAGCTTGGGGGCCACCGTGGCCGCGATCTCGCCACTGTTGTCGATGTCGAGCGTCGTCAGCAGCACCGGGCGCCGAGCGATTGCCCATGCGCGAAGTTGGGACTCGGTGATCTGCTTCAGTTCGCCCACCTCAAGATTAGCGACCGCCTGCCGGAGATGCGCGACCCGGTCGGGTCGGTCGGACACATCCCGCCCGCCGATTTCCGCCCGGAGTTTCTCTCGCTTGGCCAGGACGACCAAGGATTGTCCACGGCGCGGGAGGAGCGACGCCATTCCCACTGGCGTCTTGCTGGGCAGGGAGCCCAGCGCCAACCGGCGGGTGACTGTGCGCCCCGGTTGGCTCAACAGGCCGATCAGCTTCTCGGCCAGATCGAGCCGCAGGGCATCGACGTAGAGGATCGCCGTTTCCCCAAGGTCGCCCGTCTCGACCAACTCGCTCCAGAAGCGATGGTGCGGGATCACGTCGGCAGGCGCCGCGTAGCCTCCCGAGCGCTCGAAGGCGTCAGCGAACTGCTGGGCCAGCTGCCGGGACCACTTCCAGAGGGCCGCCACTGCAGGCTGGCCGAGGTGTTCGACGATACCCGAACGGCAGGCATCGAACCGCAGTTCCAGGCCGCGGTGCAGATCGTCCAGGCGCCACCAGCCGTCGTTTGGATCGGCATAGCGGCGGATCAACTCGTCTGCGGACGGCGCCTGCAAAGCGGCCAGTTCTCGTTCCGCGGTCTCGCACCCCGTCAGCAGCCGTGAGGCATCGGCGACCACGACCCAGTCCTCGGCGACGGCGATGCCGAGGCGGGCGAGCTTCAGGCGCTCCTCCGCCCAGCGGGCCAGTTCGCCGAGGCTCGCGGAGTTGCGTCCGCCGGGTGGACTGCAACGCGCCGCAACTTCCTCCAGGAGCCGATCATCGACGCTGGGCAGGCTCGCCACCTGGGCCAGGGCGTGCAGGTCGCTCGCGTGCTGGA
>DASPXY010001250.1:0-4344 GCA_035637055.1 Gemmataceae bacterium
TCCATGCGCCGCTGGCTCCGAGGATCCATCGCTGCGCCGGGTTGCCCCGAGCGCGCACTCCGGTCCCGGCTGTAGGCCGCGGGTGGGAACTCCAACGACCTCCACAGGACAAAACTGTAGAGCACGACGGCGCCGACAGCGCCACAGGCGAAGGTCGCCAGTCCCCGAGCCACACGAGGACGGGAGACGGCGATCACGCCAAACAGCGCCACGGTCAGCACCACGATCAGGGCCTTGAAGACAGCCAGGCCCGGCAGGCCGAACTGCGACAGGACGCTCCCGGCGAACCAGTTCGCCTCGTAAACTTTGCCGCCGGTGCGGCTGAGGAGGAGCCATGTCAAGGCCAGATCGGCCGTGCTGAGAAGCACAAACAAGGTCGTCAAACGCCGAGGCCGCCGCCGGGGACTCATGACCTTTGGCCTCCCGAGAGCAACTGTGGCAGCGTCCCAACCAGCGCCTGCACTGGCCGCGGTTGGGTTGTGGGCGGAGCGTCCGCCCGCAATTCACCGCTATAAGAGCATGACAGCCGTTGTGGTGCAATCGGAAAAACTTGTCCGAGGCACGGTTCGCGCTGTTGGCGAGCCGTGAGCGACCGGAGCACTCTGGCGTCCTCCGGTCGCTGACGCTCCCGGCTCGCCAGCCGACCGCCGTTCAGGCGCCGTCTGGCGGCCGTCGCCGCTTGTTGAGAAGGTTGGAAACACGCGGCGGCACCGGCGTCACATCGACCGGCACGTCCGACAGCCCCGCCGGCTCGTCCCAGCGCGGATGGTCCTTGCGAACCTCCACCGTCAGGCCGCGCTGCTTGAGGCGCTCGCGAATCTCCAGATCGACCGTCTCTTCGCGGATGCCCTCCTCGCTCTGGGCAAAGAGGTGCAACTCGGCCAGCACCTCGGCGCCCTCGTCCACCAGCGCCTGCACGATTTCTTCGTGGACCGCGAGGCCCTCCAGACCATCGACACGGACACGGATCGCGACGCGCTTCAACAGCCGCCCCCCGGGACAGCGCGCATCGCGCCCGCCCTGTTGTGCCCGGGCGATGTAACTGAGCAAGCGCAGCCGGCTGCGCAGGATCTCGACGAACATCTTCGGCCCTGTCACCTGAGCGGTGCCGTCGGCCACCTCGACCTGCAGGCGGCCGCCGACCAGGAACGAGCCGAACGCCGGCCATGAGACCAACCGCCCCGCGCCCGGCGACTTCACCTCGTAGCCCAGCTCCTCCAGCAGCGGCACCAGGTTCCCCCAGAACGTCGCCGGATCGGAAACGGGTAACTGGATCGTCTCCTTGCGGATGTGGAAGATGGCCAGGAACAGCCATACGATCAGGCCGCAGATGATGCCCAGGAGCAAGTTGTCGCGCGCGCCGAGCGGAACGTCCCGAATCCAGGACAGCGCCAGCGCGCTCAGCAGCACCGTGCCGGCGAAGACAAGCAGGACAGGGAGAACCAGAAGGAGGATGCGGACGATTCGACCGGGTAGTTTGATGGGAGTTGGTGCGCTCATAACCTGGTCCCCGGAACGGAGCACGGCTGGAGGCGTCCCGTGGACGCCCTGTTGTGGTTTGGGCGCGCAGGGAGAAGATCCCTGACGTGAAGTCTAGCACGCGATTGGGCCGGGGAACGGCCGGAGCGTCCGACTCGGGAGGCGGTTGTGCATTAGTCTGATAGGGTCGGTGCCCTTCTTGCCCCCAGGTAAGGGAAGGGAGTCGCGAGTACGGAGTACGAAGTACGAAGTACGGAGTACGGGTTCCGGAATGGGAAGAGGGCAAGCGCTCTTTGCCGCACTCCGTACTTCGTACTCCGTACTCGCGACTCCCTTCCCTTCACAGGCCCATTCCGGTGCCCTATGATGAGAGGGTCGCGAACACAGTCTGTTCCTCCAACGACACGTCCCGAGGTCCACCATGGCCGACGACAAACCCCGCCCACCCCAGCGCGCCTGGCGCGACGCCGTCAATCCCACCGGTCACGCCGCCAAGGGCGGCCCCGCCTGGAAGGGAGGTGTCGATGACACCAAGGGTGGCAAGCAGCCCTGGTCGAAGAACGCCCGCCTGGCGCTCGCAGCTTGCCTTTTTGGGGGGGTTGTCGCCGTCACGGTCATTGTCATCCTGTGGTTGTGGCCACTCAAACCGCCCCTGCTCGTGGTGCTCAGCGCCGGCTACGAGACCAATCTTGCCATCCCCCAAAACGCCCCCGGCCGTGCGGCAGCCAGAGAGTTTGCCGAGTGGGGCAGAGGTGAAGGCAAAGAGAACTTCAAGGGGGTCGAACAGGGGGATCTCACCTCGAATCTGGAGAGCCTGCGGAAAACGCTGGCGGCCAGTCGGGCCAAGACGGTCGTGTTGTTCCTCGCCGCCCACGGCAGTGCCGATGAGGAGGGCGTCTATCTCGTGCCGCAGGACGCCGACATCAAAGATCGGGCCAAATCCCGCGTTCGGCTCGACCAAATACTGACGTTGCTCGGCGAGGAACTGCCAAGCGGCAGTAAAAAACTCCTGATTCTGGACGCGACCCAGGTAACCGCCTCCTGGACCCTCGGCCTATTCCATAACGACTTCGCCCGACAACTCAAAGGTCTGGAGGACCGTATCAAGGCGATTCCGGGGCTCGTCGTGATCGCTGCGAGTGGCGAGGATCAGCGTTCCTGGGTGTCGGAGGAATGGCGGCAGTCGGTCTTCGCCCACCATGTTCTCCAAGGGCTGCGCGGAGCGGCGGGCAAGGGCGGCCGTGGCATCACCGCCCAGGATCTTTTCGACTACGTCAAGGCGAAGGTCACGCACTGGGCGCGGCACAACCGCGGCTCGCTGCAAACGCCGCTGCTGCTGGGCAAGGAGCAGGTCGCCAGGGAGATGGAGTTGGTCGTCGCCTCCGGGACGCCGCCGCCCGACAACTTCAAGAAGGCCCCGGTGCTGCCGCCGGACCTCGCGCGTGCCTGGACCGATCACGACAAGCTGGCCGCGCAGACTCCACCGCCCGCCACTTACACGCCGCACCGCTGGCGTCGCTACCAGGACAGCCTGGTGCGCTACGAGCAGTTGCTCCGCGCCGGCGACGACGCGTCGGCCAAGGTACTCCTGGACAGCTTGACGCTGTTGCACCAGAAGATCTTCGCGGCGCGGGCGCTCAAGATCGACAGCGCCCTGGGCTCGCTCGCCATGCCCGCCGCCCTTGGCTGGGATTTGCCGCCGGTCGATGAGGCGAAACTATCGGAACTCAAGGCGCTGCTTGAGAAGAAAAATAAGCAGGATGCCAAGAAGAACTACGCGGAGTGGCTCGGTACGGAAAAGGAGCAGTGGAAGAAGCGCCTGCTGCGGGTCCGGCTGGGCGGGGAGTTGCTCGCCCTGGCCGCGGAAGATCCGGGTCGCTATCTGGAGCCGCTGCGCGACCTGCTGGCGGCCCCCGAGGACATCGACGCCCCGCGCCCGGCGGAGGTCCAGTACCTCGCGTTGCTGACCCACAAGGACGAACTCGCGCCACAGCTACCGCAGCCATCGTGGGATCTGGTCAAGGAGGCCCTGCTGCTGCGGCGCCTGGCCGAGGAGGCCGCCGTGGGCCTCGCGGAAGGGGAGGCCAGAGGACGGCAACCAATTCCCTACAGCGAGGCCGTGCTGCCCTGGATCCGCGAGAATCTGGATAATGCCGACCGCGAAAGGCGTCTTGGGCAGGATTTACTGCTCGCCTCGAAGGATACCGACCTCAAGGAGGCCGTCGAACGGCTCGGCAAGGCGCGGACACTCTACCGGGAGATCCAGACGGTCGCGCCGCGCGTGCGGGCGGCGATGCTGGTGCGTGACCGCGCCCTGGCGGATCTGCCGTACTACTCCCAGTGGGTCGCCGGGCGGCGGTTCATCGGCCGGGCACAGCTCAAGAAGTACCGGGAACCCATCGATTCGCAACTTGAGCTGTGGCAGGCGGTCAACGCCCTGGATCGGCAGTTGCAGCAACCCGGCGTTATCGGCCCCGAACTCGACAAGTTGACCGGGGCCGTGAAAACCGGGCTGAAGAAGATTCAGGACGAAGTCGCGGACCTGTCGAAGCAGGAGTTTGCCGCCCACCAGGAAAAGTGGCACGAAATCGAGGGACTGCTCAGCACGCCGTTCATTCCGGCCAAGCGCCGCCTGGCACTGCTGGGCCGGCTGCGCGAGATCTCCGAGAAGCTCAGCCAGGTTGAAGCGGACAAGGGTGGCGGTGACGTGGGCATGACGGCGCCCGACGCGCAACTCCTGGCCCGCGAGAGCGCCCGCGCCCAGGGCCAACTCGCCCTGAGCGCCCTCGGCGAGGAGGTCTTCAAGGCGAGCAAGGGTCGCAGCGATTTCGGCCAGATGCGCCAGGCCATTTGGGACGCTCCCGA
>DASPXY010001251.1:0-3959 GCA_035637055.1 Gemmataceae bacterium
ATCCGCTTGGCCCCCAGCACGCGGTTGAGCGTCGCGCCGTCCTTGTACAGCCACGCCGGCTGCACATCGGCGCAGACGCCCAGGCGACGGCAACGCTCCAGGTTCTCCTTCGACGGGAAGTTGGCGTGCGTGATGCACAGCCGCAGATCCTTAATAGGAGTTTGACGATTGACGAAGTCGTAAGCGTCGAGCAGCACGTCCATCGCCCCTTCGCCGGCGGTGTGGGCGGTCACCTGCCAGCGCCGCTTGACCGCCTCCTCGACGAGTACCTTGACCTGCTCCGGTTGCACGAACAGCAGGCCGCGATAGTCGTCTTCGACGATCTGGTAAGTCGGTCCTTTCGGCCACGGCTGGCGCATGTACGCGGTGCCGTTGAGCATGCCGCCGTCGAGGAAGAACTTGATCGGGCCGATGCGGATCCAGATCCCGCCGCGGCCGGTCGGTCCGTACTTGCCGTCCTTGCCCGGCAAGGCGTCGAGCCGTTTGGCGATCTCTTCGCGCGTGCCGTAGGGGCTGAAATTGGGGGCGACGTTGATGCGCACCGTCAACTCATCCTTCTGAAGCAGATCGTGATACAGGTCGAACGACCCGCGCGACGAACTGCGATCGGCGACACTGGTAATGCCATACGAATTGTAGAGGGCAAATAGCTTTTTCACGGCCTCCCGGCGATCCTTGCCGCCCGCCTTGCTGCCGGGGACGCCGCGCAAGACGCTCGTCGCGTTGCGCAGCATGCCGGTCAGTTCGCCGGTCTTCGGATCCTTGACGATGACGCCGTTGGCCGGATTTTTCGTGTCCTTCGTCACCTTCGAGACCTTGAATGCCATCGAATTGACCATGCTCGCCGGCCCGGCATTGTAGAGGACAGGATGCTTCGGCGCCGCCTGATCCAGTTCTGCCAGTGTGGGAAAGCGTGCTTCTTTCAGGCGTGTCGGAAATGCGAAGCGCAGTACGATCCAATCGCCCTCCGGTAACTCGCTGGCCTTCTTGCGGATGTGGGCGAAAACGTCTTCCAGCGACTTGAGGTTGGGCAGCGGTTCGTCGAGTTCGCTGGTCGCGGCGCCGACGGGGTGCGTGTGACTGTCGTACAGGCCGGGCAGGACGGTGCGGCCGGCGGCGTCGAGGACGCGCGTCTTTGGCCCCTTGTGCTTGAGGACGGCCGCGTCCTCGCCGACCGCGATAATCACGCCGTCCTTGATCGCGAGCGCCTGGGCGATGCGAAACTTGGCGTCAACGGTAATGACCTTGCCACGATGAATGATCAGGTCGGCCGCCGCCTGGCCGCCGGCCTCGGCGACGATCTCGACGTCGATCAGGCTGAGCGCGCAGAACGCGCCCCACAACAGTAACAGGGATCGGTAGCGCTTCATAGAATTCTCCTCACTGGGGCAGACGTATTGTCGCAACCAGTGCGCGAAGGGCAACCGAGTTCTCAAAATCTGGCGACGGAGTCCGGCTGCTGACCAGGCATCCGCGCGGCGGCGATGGTAAAATACTCCTTCGCAAGTCACGCGTTGTTCCACAGCCACATTGGAGGACCAGCATGTCCGTTTCCCAGGGCCACTCGTCTCTGCCCACCATCATCGCGAAGCTCAGGACGTTGTACCCCAACCCTCGCTACGAACTGAACTGGGAGAACCCCCTCCAGCTGCTCGTCGCCACGATCCTCGCCGCGCAGTGTACCGACGAGCGCGTCAACAGCGTCACGCCCCGCATCTTCGCCAAGTACCCCGACGCCAGCGCCTACGCCAGGGCCGACATTGATGAACTGACGCAGGAACTCCTGCCCATTAATCTCACCAAGGACAAGGCGACGGCAATCCAGGGTGCCTGTCAAAGCCTGATCGACAATTTCGGCGGTAAGGTGCCCGCCGACATGGACAGTCTGTTGACGTTGCCCCGCGTCGCCCGCAAGACCGCCAATGTCGTGCTGACCAATGCGTTCAAACAGCCCTCGGGCATCGTCGTCGATAGCCATGTCGCTCGCGTCAGCCAGCGCCTCGGCCTGAGCAAGCAGAAAAAGCCCGAGAAGATCGAGAAAGACCTGATGGAGATGGTGCCGAAGAGTGATTGGATCTTCTTCGGCGGCGCGATGGTGCTGCACGGGCGCTACACCTGTACCGCGTCGGAGCCCAACTGCAACGGCTGCGTCTTGAAGGATCTCTGTCCCCGGATCGGCGTGGACGAGGACGACGCGTAGAAGTCGGCGTGCGCCTCCCTCGCCGGGTACATACTAACCCGAAGCGTAAGCGAGGGATGGGGTTGTGACGGTCCCTCGCTTACGCTTCGGGTTAGTATGAAGGAACCGACCTCGATGGAAGTCAAACTCCCTCCAAGCTGGAAGAAAGTGCTGGGTGACGAACTCAAGAAACCCTACTTTGAAGAGTTGGAAAAGTTTGTCGATGGCGAGCGCGAGAAACACAAGGTCTTTCCGCCGCCCGAGGACGCCTTCAACGCCTTCCAGTTGACGCCCTACGACAAGGTCAACGTGCTGCTGCTCGGACAGGATCCGTACCACGACGACGGTCAGGCGCACGGGCTGTGCTTCTCGGTGCGGCCGGGCGTCAAGAAACCGCCGTCGCTGGTCAACATCTTCAAGGAGTTGCACGACGACCTCGGGTGCAAAATCCCGAACAACGGCTACCTGGTGCCGTGGGCAAAGCAAGGGGTGATGCTGCTCAACGCGGTGCTGACGGTGCGGGCGCACAAGCCGGCCTCGCACGCCAAACACGGCTGGGAGACCTTCACCGATGCCACGATCCGGGCTGTCAACGAGAAGGAAGATCCGGTGGTCTTTGTGCTCTGGGGGGGTTATGCCCAGAAGAAGGCCAAGCTGATCGACGATAGCCGCCACCGGATCATCACCGGCGCTCATCCCTCGCCGCTGTCGCAGAGCAAGTTCTTCGGGACGAAACCGTTCTCGGCGGTCAACGCGGCCTTGAAGGAGTTCGTTAAACCGGAGATCGATTGGCAACTGCCAGACCTCTAAAACGCAAATCCGAAACTCGAAATCCGAAATCCGAAACAAATCCGAAATCCGAAACCACGAAACCGTAAAGTAACGGTTTCGGATTTTCTGGTTCGGATTTCGGATTTGTTTCGGATTTCGTGTTTCGGATTTCGGATTTTCCGAAGGGGGATGTGATGTCGCCTGTGCTGGTTCTGGGGACGCGCAACGTCAAGAAACGCGGCGAGATCGTGGACATCCTCGGCGACCTCGGCCTGGAGTTGCAGGATCTGACGGCCTTCCCGGATGCGCCGGAGGTTGTCGAGGACGGCGACACCTTCGAGGCGAACGCTCGGAAGAAGGCGATCGAACTGGCGAAGGTCCTCAATCGCTGGGTGCTGGGCGAGGACAGCGGTCTGGTCGTGCCGGGGCTCGGCGGCCGTCCCGGCGTTTACTCAGCGCGCTATGCCGGGCGGCAGGGCGACGACGCTGCCAACAATGCGAAACTGCTGGCCGAACTGGCGCCGCTGCCGGACGAGAAGCGCGCCGCCTACTACGTCTGCACGGCGGCGCTGGCCGCCCCGGGGGGCGAAGTCAAGGCCACCACCGAGGGACGCTGTCACGGCATCATCGTGCGCGAGTATCGCGGCAGCGGTGGCTTCGGCTACGACCCGCTCTTCCTGATCCCGGAGTATCACCAGACCTTCGGCGAGTTGAGCGCACGTGTCAAGCACGCCCTGAGTCACCGCGCTCGCGCCCTGGAACGGTTACGCCCGGCGCTCCGCCGACTGTTGCTGGCGTAAGTTGCGAGATTCGGGCAAGGCCGGTCGGGGCCAGTGCCGAAACGTAGTTGGATCGAGGACGAACCTCGCGAAAGGAGTCCGCCGTGCCCTCCGATGCCGCCCGGAATTACTCTGCTCTGGCCGACGATATCCGTGCTTTTCGCGACTATGTGCAAGGGGAGCGCGGTCTGGCGAAGAACACGGTCCTCGCCTACGGCCGTGATCTCGAC
>DASPXY010001252.1:0-12509 GCA_035637055.1 Gemmataceae bacterium
TGGCCCGCAACTCATCTCTCCGTACCGCAAGGAGCGCGTCCGGCACGGTGCATATGAGTTGAGCGTAGGCGAGGAGGCTTACATCACATCCGGTGACGGGAAAAAGTCAAAGGTGGCGGCGGATACGCCAATCACGATCCCGCCTGGTCAGTTTGGGCTTCTCATCACCAGGGAGGTCGTTACCGTTCCCGAGAAGGCAATCGCCTTCATCTCGATCCGAGCGGGCACGAAATTCCGAGGTTTGGTGAACGTTTCCGGGTTCCATGTCGATCCGGGCTACAACAATCGATTGATGTTTTCGGTCTACAACGCGGGAAGCCAGAACATTGTCTTGGACTACGATCAGGCAGTCTTCTTGATCTGGTATGCCGATCTTGATCGAATAACAGAAAACCCCTACCCGGAGAGGGAAGGTGAACCGAGAGGCATCAGCGCCGACGACATGATGAAGATCCAGGGTGAAGTAGCGTCACCTGCGGAGCTAAAGAAACAGCTCGATGACCTCAAGCAAGAGCTTCAGAATCAGGTCGTCGAACTGAAGTCCGAGATAGCCACAAAGTTCCATACGGTGGACCAGAGTAGGCTTATTAACCGATGGCTGCTCACGGTGCTGGTCACCGCGCTGATATCGATAGGGGCGACGCTGTACATCAGGGGGTTGTTCGACAGCGCAAAGGACGGGAAAAGTAATATCCCCTCGGCGACTCAGAACCCCACGCCAGCACCAGGGAACAAGAAGAACGACTGAGATGAGAAATATCCGAAGGCACGCCTGTTCCCGAGCGCCTCCGGCAAGCACGAACTCACGACGAGCCACCGCGGCTGTTCTTCAGCGCCGCCGGGTCGCCATAACAGACAAAAGCGCCCCAGTAGAGCGGATTCGCGTGCCGCGCCTTCAGCGCCAACTTCGCCTCGCGCAACGCCTCGACGCGCGACTGTCCGGCCAGCACGCGGCGGTAGAATTCCTCCAGCAATTCCTGCCGCTGCGGGTCCGGCACGCGCCACAGGCTCATCAGGAACGTCTGCGCCCCCGCCAGCACAAAGCAGCGCTGCAACGCGACCACGCCGCGGCCCGTCGGCACTTCGCCCGCCGGCGTCTCGCACGCCGACAGCGTCACCAACTCGGTGTTCAGCAGGTCGAGACCCGAAACCTCGCGCGCCGTGAGCAACCCCTCCACGGTCGGGGGCGTCCCCTCCAGCACCGACGCCTGAGCCCGTGTGTTCGCCGCGGTCAGCGCCAAACCGCAGCGTAAAAGTGGGTTTTCCCAGCGCAGGTCCGGCGGACGCCCGGCACCTCCCGGACGCGGCCCGCCGTCGCGCTGCGGGTCGCCCAGGAAAAAGCCGTGCGTCGCCAGGTGCAGGATGCGCGGCGAGCGGCAATCCAGCAAGCGATCCTTGAGGATCTCGTTGCCCGGCCACGGCTTGACTCCCAGCAGTCCGGCCACCGACGCGCCCTCGCGGCGCGTCTCCGGCAACCGCTCGAAACGCAGGCCGCTCTGCTCCAGATCACGCGCGTACTGCGCTGCCGCTCCAGACGCTTGCGAAGGCCCCGGGACGGGCTTGGGCTTTCGCCAGAGCCGGCCGAACCAGCGCGACAGCAGCCCACCCTGAGGCGCCACAGCCGCCGCCTGGCCGCCGAGGTCGAAATCCAGGTCGGCGACCACCACCGGCGGCGTGGTCGCGGCCTCTGGCCCGGCGCCGAAGCGCAGCACGTCGCGGCCGGTACTCACGTAGCTCATCGTCCAGTGGTCGAGCAGTCGCCGGCCATCCTCGGTCGGCAGCACCTCGAAGGGCACGTGAACCAGTTCCCCGTCGGGCGCGAGTACCAGCCGCCGGCGATTGCCGAGGGTTTCCGTCACCTTGTCGAAGACCGTCGCCCGCAGCGCTCGCCCTGCCCGGTCCGCCGCACGTCCATCGCCGTTGAGCAACCCGGCGCGCAGGTCGGCGACCAGGCATTCGACCGCGTCGGCCTCGCCAAGATCGAGCAGGCGCACCTGCTCGGGCTGCTTCGCGGGTAGCACAAATGCGACGTAACGCGCCGGCCCCCAGGCGTTCTCCGTGGTGCTGAACCCCTTGGCGAAATCGAACGGCCGGAAGCAAACGAACTCGACCAGGGCGGAATCGGCGGGCAATGCCTGGGCGACGGCCTCGCAGCTGGCCTTGCGGAGCCGGCGCTGCAAGTCCACCTCGGGGACGTCGTGCGACAGGTCGCGCATCAGCCGGCCGATCTCCTGGCTCCAGTCGCCCAGGATGCGCTGATGGGTCGCCAGCCCCTCCGGTCCAGGGCCGACCATCATCTTGAACGCGAGTTGCCGCCGGAGCGCGAGTAACCGCTGCAGTTGTTCGGCCCGCGCCGGGTAGCGCCGCTCCAGCACGGCGGTTCGCTGCTGAGCCAGCGCCTCGACCCAAACGGCCTTGCGCCGCAGTACGAGGTCCAGCGCCTTCCGCACGGCCTCCGCCGAGCCGCCCGACGTCAGCGTCAGCATCTTCTGGTAGTCTTCGAGCAACACCTGCACAAAGGCCGCGCGCTGACGCTCCGATTCCACACAAAAAAGATGCGGCATCAGGCGATCTTGCTGGGCGGTCACCTGCTGGAGCAGCGCCAGCGCTTCCGCCTGCCGTCCGGTGGCAGCACACAGGCCCGCCAGCGTTTGCTGGCTGCTGGCGTGGTCAGGGTGATCCTCGCCCAGGGATTCCTTGTCGTTTTTCAACGCCTGGCGCAGCAGCGGTTCGGCCTGGGCGTGCTCGCTGCGGCCCAGATGCAGCAGGGCGAGGTTGTTGAGCAGCCCCGACAGCGGCCGGTTTTCCTTGGGCGGATCCTTGCGCAGCAACTCCAGCGCCTGACGGTAGAGCGGTTCGGCGGCCTTGTCATCGCCCAGGGCACGGCACAGGTCGGCCAGGCGATGCAGGTGCGGCGCCAGGTTCGGGCTATCCTCGCCGACGGCCCGACGCACCCGGTCGAGGTTCTGCCGCAGCAGCGGCTCGGCGGCGGCGAAGTTGCCCATCGCCTGATACATCCACGCCAGGCCATCGACGTGCTGAGCGTACTGCGGGGCGTTCTCGCCGACCCCGCGGCGGGTGATCTCCAGCACCTCCTTCTGGACCTCCTCGGCCCGGGCGTGCTCGCCCTGGCTGAAGTGGAGGATGGCCAGCTGGGTCAGACAGTCCGCGACGAAGGGGTGATATTTGCCGCAAACCAGGCGATAAATCGCCAGCGCTTCGTTGGCCAACGCCTCCGCCTTCGCCGGCTGTTCGAGGGCCTGGTAAATGCTCGCCAAATGCTTGAGGGCGCCGGCCACGTCGATATCGTCCTCGGTGCGTGCCTTGCGGAGTAGCTCCAGCGAACGCCGCGCGAACTTCTCCGCCGTGGCATATTGGCCGAGCGATTTATGGACTATCGAGAGGTTAAATAGGTCGGCGGCGCAAGCCGGGTGATCCTCGCCCAGCGCCCGCGCGTTGATGTCGTGGGCCTGCTGCAACAACGGTTCGGCGGCGAGGTGGTTCCCCAGCTCGGAGTACAGCCGCGCCAGGTCACGCAGCACAGCGACGTTGCCGGGATGCCCCTCGCCGAGCAGGCGGCGCCCCAGGTCGAGCGTCTCGCGCAGGTGTTCCTCGGCCCGCGTGTAGTCGCCGCGTGCCTGGTAAAACAGGGCCGTGCTGTGGAGCGTGCGCAGGTAATCCGGGTGCGCCTCGCCGACGCCGTTCTTGAGCACGTCGAGGGCCTGGCGAAACAGCGGCTCGGCGTCCTCGAACTTGTGCATTCCCTGATAAAGCAGACCGAGATTGTGCAAACTCTGGGCGATATCGGGGTGGTCCGGCTCGAGAGCGGCGCGGCGGATTTCGAGCGCCTGCTGATAGAGCGGTTCCGCCTCCGTCAGATGATCCGCCTCGTGATGGAGGGCGGCCAGGTCGTGCAGGCTCTGGGCGAAATCGGGGTGCTCGTCGCCGAGCAATTTCTCGCGGGCCTTGAGCACCTGCGTATAGCGCACCGCGGCGGCCTCGAAGTTGCCCAGGCTGTGATAGAGCCGGCCCAGGCTTTGCACGGTCTGACTGAAGTCGGCGTGATCCTCGCCGAGGAGCTTGCGCTGGCGCTCCAGAATTTTGAGATAAAGCGACTCCGCGCCGGCGGTATTGTTCATCTGCTGATAGACCCCGGCGAGGGTGTGCTCCGCGAGGCAGAACTCGGCGCTGTCCTCGCCGTGCCGGTTGCTCACGAGTTCAACCGCCTCTTGAAACAGCGGTTCGGCCGCGCCGGGGTTGCCCATGATGCAATGCAGGCCGCCGAGGTTGTTGAGCGTATCGAGGACGGCCTGGTGCCGCGGGCCGAGGGTCGGTCGGATGACCTCCAGGACGCGCTGATAGAGCGGCAGGGCGTCCTCGAACCTGCCCTGCGCCTGGTAGACGCCGGCGAGCAGCTGCAGGCTGGCGGCGAACGACGGGTGCTCCTCGCCGAAGAGTTTGCGATTGATGTCGAGCGACTGACGGGCCAGTTTCTCGGCCTCCTCGAAGTTTTTCTGGGCGCTCAGGACGCCGCCCAGGTCGTTCAGAACCTCGGCGACCTCGGGATGGTCGGCGCCAAGCCGTGCCGTGAGGGTGGCGAGGGCCTGACGCAGCAGCGGTTCGGCCTCGGCGGACTTGCCGCGGGCGCTCTGGATGGTGCCCAGTTCGGCGAGTTGGTGGGCGGTATCGGGGTGGTTTTCGCCGAGCGCCTTGCGGTTGATCTCGACCGCTTGCTGATAAAGGGCCTCTGCTTCCTCCAAATTGTTCGAGGCACGCAAGACCCAGCCGAGAAAGGCGAGGGTGCCGGCGTAGTCGGGATGAGCCTCGCCGAGCACCTTGCGCAGGATCTCGGCGGCGCGGCGGGCGAGTGGTTCGGCGTCGGCGATCTGGCCGCGCGTGGCGTGGACGCCGGCGAGCAGCGTCAGGCTCTTGGCGAAATCGGGATGTTCCTCGCCGAAAACCTGCTGGCAGACGTCGCGGGTGCGCACGGCGAACTGCTCGGCGGTGTCGAGGTCACAGCGCCAGCCGTGAATGCGCGTCAGGCAATTGGTGCTGCTCGCCGTGTCGGGGTGGTCGGCGCCGAGCGCTGCGGTGCGGATTTCGAGGGCCCATTTCGCCATCTCTTCCGCCTCGACGAGGTCGCCGCGCGAGCAGGCGAGGCGCGCGAGAAGGTTGAGGCTCTGGGCGAAATCGGGGTGCTGTTCGCCGAGCGCCTGCTTGCGGATTTCGAGGGCCTGGCTGGCGAGTCCGACGGCCTCTTTTTCCTTGCCGAGCAGGTTCGCGAGGGTGGCGAGGTCGTTGAGGCTCTGGGCGGTGTCGGGGTGTTGCTCGCCGAGAACCTGACGCCGAATTTTCAGCGCCTGCTGATAGAGCGGTTCGGCCTGGGCGTAGTTGCCGAGCGCCTCGTAGAGCCGGCCAAGGCCGCCGAGGCTGCGGGCGAACTCGGGATGCTCCTTGCCGAGAGCAGCGCGCTTGATTTTGAGAGTTTGCAGATAGGGAGACTCGGCCTGGGCATAATGGGCCAGTTCGCGGTGGAGGTCGGCGAGCTGGTGGAGGCTGACGGCGTAGTCGGGGGCGTCCTCGCCGAGCTGCTGTTTCGCCTGGTCGCAGACCTGCTCGGCGAGCGGAAGCGCCTGGCGATAGCGGCCCTGCCGGAACAGCTGGGCGACCTGCTCGTTGCGTTGTGCGATCGATTCCGGCATATGGGGAAACTCCCTCTGTATCGTTTCGCGGCGGCGCGGCCGGCACTACTTCACTCGCCGCGCCGCCGCTCTGGACTGCGTATCCGTGGACTTGGGGCGCAACGTGGGCGTGCGCGGCTCATCTCTATTTTAGGGCTGCGGGACGGAAAGCACGGAGCAGACGACGAAAAAGGTGTCGAGGGACGATCGAGACATGAATGGGAGGCACATGCTGTGTCGCAAACCCCTCCCCCCAACCCCCTCCCCGCAACGGAGAGGGGGAGAAGAAGAGACGTGTCTGGCTTGCTCCCCCTCTCCTCGCAGGGGAGGGGGTTGGGGGGAGGGGTTTGCGACACAGCAGGAGGCACACGGTTCGCGGGCACGTGCTCACGGAACAGGATACCCTGGACGGCGCCAACGTCCTGCCGGGGTTGGCGTTGGCGGTCAAGGAGGTGTTCGCCCGGTTGCCGCCCGCCGGCGGCAACTTGGAGAAAACTACCCCGCCGCCAGGCAAGAAACGGTGAAGAAAAGGCGACGCCTCCTGACTGTGCTCGCCCCGCGACCCTTGCAGCGCGACGACTCCTCCGATAGTTCTGTCTGCGGCGCCCAGACCTCCCTGATGACAGGACCACCAGGACCACCATGAGCACCTCGCGAACTTCGGCGCCGGCACCTGTGCGCTACGGCTGGGCACGTACCGGCGATATCAACGCCTTCTTCGGGCTCATGCTCGACAACGTCGCCGTCCTGATCATCCTGTTCACCTCCGTCACCAGCGCCAACCCGGAACGCGACCGGCGCTTCACTCCGGAGTTCGTGCTCACCCACATGATTCCCGGCACGGCCCTGGGCGTGCTGATCGGCGACTTCGTCTATACCTGGATGGCGTTCCGCCTGGCCCGCCGCACCGGACGAAGCGACATCACGGCGATGCCGCTGGGCCTGGACACACCCAGCACTTTCGGCGTCGCCCTCCTGATCCTCAACCCGACACTGGAGACCGCGATGAGCCGCGGTCTGTCGCACCAGGCCGCGATGGTTTACGCCTGGCAGGTCGGCGCCATCGCCCTGATCTTCATCGGCGTGTTCAAGTCGCTGCTCGCACCCCTGGGCAACACCGTGCGGCGCTGGGTGCCGCGGGCGGGCTTGCTCGGCTCGCTCGCCGCCATTGCCCTCGCGCTGATTGCGTTCTGGCCGCTGGCGGCGGAGGTCGCCGCCGCCCCGCTCGTCGGCCTCCCGGCGCTCGCGGTGATCCTCGTTACCCTGGTCGCACATCGACCACTGCCGGGGAAAATCCCCGGCGCGCTGGCGGCGGTGCTCGTCGGTGTGGCCGCGTATCAGCTCTGTCTCCACCTCGGACACCTGCTGGATGTGGCGCTGGTTCCCCCTCACCAGCCGATCCCGCATGTCCCCTGGCAACCGCCGAGCCTGCTGGCTGCTTTGAGCGGGGGTGAGGTCTGGTCCGCGGCCCTGGAGAAACTGCCGATCGCCCTGCCGTTCGCGCTGGCTACCATTGTCGGCGGCATCGACTGCACCGAGAGCGCTGCCGCCGCCGGCGACGAGTACGACACGCGCACCGTGTTGCTGACGGAGGGATTGGCGTCGGTGGCGGCGGGCTTGTGTGGCGGCGTCATCCAGAACACGCCGTACATCGGCCACCCTGCGTACAAGGCGATGGGCGGCCGCGCGGCGTACACCCTGGCGACGGCTCTCTTCATCGGTGTGGCTGCCTATTTCGGCTGGTTCGCCCACCTGTTCGACTGGCTGCCCAAGGCGGCGATGTTCCCGATCCTGATTTACGTCGGCCTGGAGATCACGTCGCAGTCGTTCCGGGCGACGCCGTCGAGACATTACCCGGCACTGGCGCTGGCGGCACTGCCGGCACTGGCCTATTTGGTGGGCCTTCCGCTCAAAATCCCGACGATGCGTGCGGACACCCTGAACGCCGAGGCGGCGTTCGCGCTGCAGACGCTGACGAGCCTCGCGAACGGCTTCATCCTGACGAGCCTGCTGTGGGGGGCGGCGCTGGCGGCGCTCATCGACGGAGGTTACCGGCGGGCGGCGGCGTACCTGGCGGTGGCTGGTGTCCTGGCGCTCTTCGGCATCATCCATTCGCCCCTGCGCGACACGGTGATTGATTTCCCGTGGAACATCGTGGCACAGGTGCAGGGGCTAGACGCCAACGCAAGGGTAGCGGCAATGCTGCACACCCCTTATCATTGGGCCGGGACTTATGCGATAATCGCGATATTTTTCATCGTGCTTGGTTACTTCGGCGAGGGGAAGGGTGCCGAGGAAAGGCCGCCTGGAGAGGGGCCCGCGCTCGCAGGACCGGCAGTCGAGATCCCGTCGGAGGCCGATGACCCCACGGAGAAGGTAATGTTGGTTGAGACAAGGGTGCGCGGGGGAGTTTGAAGCGCACAGCTGCTCACCGAGGCGACCCCGAGCGTTGCCGCAGGTGGACGGGCCCGCGGTGGCCGGACAAGGCGTTCGTCCGGCACAACCGCGGGCCCATGCCACTTCGGTTGGCGACGCCGTCGTTTAGGGTTAGGTCTTCGTGCTCTGGCCGTCCGGCGGATCACCGCCTCGGCACGGCGCGAGTGCCCACATAAAGTACAACCGGAAACACCGCCCGAAGACGACAAAAAAGTAGCGCCTTTCCAGGAAATGTTGGTTCGGTCAGGGTGTTTTCGCCTTCGCGCGGGCTGCCAGCAAGCGAGCGCGGGTGGCTTCCCAGTTCTTATGTGGGAGCGCTTCCCAGACCCGCAGATCCTTGAACGACACCGACTCGCCGCCGACGGTCAGCCCGAAGTTCGCCCGTTTGACGTCGATCCCGTCGTGAGCGCCGAAAGCGACGTGCTTGCCGTCGAGGCTGGCGACGATCTCCTTGCCCTGAATCTCGACCAGTAAGGTATGCCAGGTGCCGGGCTGAATGGGGGTGTCGCAGGTGTCGAGCACGACGGCCTTGCTATCGGGCTTCTTCTTATCCTTGTCCTTCTGCACGACAAAACCGGTCGGCCGCAGCAACACGCGGCAAATGTGCCCCTTGGGGGCGTTGATGCTCAACGTGGTGACGCGCACGCCATCGAGTTTGAAGGCGTATTGAATGACGAAGTTCTGCGCCGGCAGGGGGTGCCGCATCACGGCGGCGTGCTGATCGCTCTTGAGTTCCGCGGCCCGCAGCGCTCCACTGACCACCTGCCACGTCCCTTTCTTCTGCATCCAGTCCTTGCCGGGCGGTTGGTTGAAATCGGCCGTGACGAGCAACTTGCCGCGCTCGGTCATGAGCGTTTTCGGCTCCGCGGCGGGCTGCGCCGTCGAGGTCGCCAGGCAGGCCAGCAGGGAGGCGGTCGCCATCAGGATCGCAGGAACAAGCCGACGCATGACGGTCCCCTTTCGTGGGTGAGGAGAATGGTTGGCCTCTTTCACCCTCTGCTCTTGCGGGAGAGAGGAGAAAGAAGCGGCCTTGCCCTGGGTGCCCCTTCTTCGCGAGAATGAGCGAGCAAGGACGACGGCCTCAAGTTCCGTGTTCCGCAATTCCAAAGGGACAGCGAGCCGTGCGGTACGCCGCTGGGCGAACTGCCCGCAACGCGAAGGTGGCCCATGCAAGAAACCATCCTGCAATCCATCGGCCGCACCCCCCTGGTTCGGCTGCGGCGACTGAGCGAGGGCCTCAAGGCCAACGTGTACGTCAAACTCGAATCGCTCAACCCCGGCGGCAGCGTCAAGGATCGCGTTGGTCTGGCGATGATCGCCGAGGCCGAGCGCCGCGGCTGGCTGCGCCCCGGCGGCACCATCATCGAGGCGACCGCCGGCAATACCGGCGTCGGCCTGGCGATGGCCGCCGCCGTCAAGGGTTACCGCTGCATCTTCGTTCTGCCCGACAAGATGAGCGCCGAGAAAATCCACCTGCTCAAAGCCTACGGCGCCGAGGTCGTCATCACGTTGACCAGCGTGCCTCCCGACTCGCCGGACAGCTACAACGGTGTTGCGGATCGCCTGGCGCGCGAGATCCCCGGCGCCTGGCGTCCCAACCAGTTCACGAACCTCGCCAACCCCGACGTGCATTATCGTACGACCGGCTTCGAGATTTGGGAACAGACCGAGGGCCGCATCACGGTGTTCGTCGCCGGCGTCGGCACGGGCGGGACTATTTCCGGAGTTGCACGCTATTTGAAGGAGCAGAACCCCGATGTGCGCGTCGTCGGGGCCGATCCGGAGGGGTCGGTGCTGTCGGGCGACGTGCCGCGGCCGTGGAAGGTGGAGGGCATCGGCGAGGACTTCGTGCCGAAGACATTCAATAGCCAGTTAGTCGATGACTGGGTGCGTGTCAGTGATGCGGAGTCGTTCCTGACGGCCAGGAACATGGCGCGGCGCGAGGGCATCCTGGTGGGTGGTTCGAGCGGCACTGCCATCGCCGCCGCGCTGCGCTACGCTCGCCGCCTGACCGGCGATCACCTGATCGTCGCCCTGTGCGCCGACACTGGCCGCAATTACCTGAGCAAGCTCTTCAACGACGAATGGCTGGCCGAGAACCATTTGCTGGTGAACGTGCAGCCGGTGCATTCGCTCGCCGACCTGATAAAGTTGCGCGGCGAGCGGTCGCTGGTGACGATCTCGCCGCGCGCGTCCGCCGCCGAGGCCATCAAGCTGATGCAGGCGACCGGCATTTCGCAGTTACCGGTGCTGCAGGACGGCAAGCCGGTCGGCAGCATTCAGGAGGTAACGCTCGCACGGGTGCTGCACGACGACAGGGAACCGAGCGAGGTGACGGTCGGCGAGATCATGGCCCGGCCGCTGCCGCAGCTGGAAACGACAGTCCATCTTGACGAGGCGTACCGGCTGTTACTGGCGGGCAACACGGGCGTGCTGGCGGTCGAGGAGGGTAAGGTGATCGATATTGTTACTCGTATCGACCTGATCCAGTACTGGAACCAGATGCGGCAAAAGTGACGAGAATCTCAGAGTAACGAGCGTTCCTGATTCAACAACTCCTGTTGCTCCGTGAGCCAACTTTCCAGGGCCGGCCGTGTGGGGAACTTCACCAGGAGCAGCGCGAGCAGGACCGCGACGCCCCCAAGGGCGGCCACCTCGCCTTCCTGAAGGTAGGCGATCAGCAGGAAGAAAGCCGCCCCTTCGAGGAGGGCCGCGGCGATAATCAGTTGGGTCTGGAACACGTTGCAGAGCGACGTGAGGTCGTCGGGGGCTTGCGCGGACGCCTCGGCCGTGGCAGGATACTGGCCGCGCGCGAGTTGACGCCGCGACTGGGTCACCACGAAGCGGGGAAACAACAGGCTGACGCCGATCTGGAGACCACCGAAGCCGAGCGCCAGGTAAGTCAGAAAGGGCGTGGGCGGCGCGGCCAGACCGCCTTGGGCGCGGATGATCAGCGCGAGGACGAGGAACGCCACCACGCCCAGCACCAGCGCCAGAACCACAATCCGCATGACGCGCAGGCGGGGCAGGAGGAAGGCATCGGAGTCGGGCATCGACATGACAGGCTCCCAGTCGGACACAAGGCAATGACCTCGGGGACATCCTGAGGAATCAGTCTACCACGGTCGTCACAGGAGGAACATCTTCATGGCGGGCGATTCACCAAACCACGGCTTCTCAACACGGGCGATTCACGCCGGCCAGCCGGCCGATCCCGCCACCGGGGCGACCGTCGTGCCGATCTACGCCACCAGCACCTATACGCAGGAGGCGCCGGGCGTTCACAAGGGCTACGAGTATTCGCGTACCGGCAACCCGACGCGCGCCGCCCTGGAGGCGTGCCTGGCTGCCCTGGAAGGCGGCGAACGCGGCCTGGCGTTCGCGTCGGGGCTGGCGGCGACGACGGCGGTGCTTTCGCTGCTGCGGCCCGGCGATGAGGTGGCGGCGGCCGCCGATCTCTACGGCGGCACGTTTCGCTTGTTGGAACGGGTCTTCAAGCCGTGGGGCCTGGTGACGCGCTACACGGAAGACCCCAGCCCGGACGGCTTTCGCCAGATCATCACGCCGGCGACGAAGCTCGTCTGGGTCGAGACGCCGACAAACCCGCTCCTGCAAATCGTCGATATCGCCGCCATCGCCGACCTGGCCCACAAGGCGAAAGCGCCGCTGGCGGTCGATAACACCTTCGCCTCGCCGTATCTGCAGCAGCCGATCAAGCTGGGCGCCGATCTGGTGGTTCACAGCACGACGAAGTACCTCGGCGGGCATTCCGACGTGGTCGGCGGGGCGGTGATCGGCCGCCGCGATTTGCTCGGGCCGATCGCGTTCTACCAGAACGCCGCGGGGGGGGTGCCGGGTCCGTTCGACGCCTGGCTGACGTTGCGCGGCGTCAAGACGCTGGCGGTGCGCATGGATCGCCACTGCGCCAACGCGCGCCGCCTCGCCGAATGGCTGGCGGGTCAAGCGCAGGTGCGGCGCGTCTACTACCCCGGTCTGCCGAGCCATCCGGGCCACGATCTGGCGCGGCGGCAAATGCTCGACTTCGGCGGCATGATCAGCGTCAGCGTCAAGGGTGGCAAGGAGGCAGCGCTGCGGCTCTTGACGCGGACGAAGCTCTTTAGCCTGGCGGAGAGCCTGGGCGGCGTCGAGTCGCTGATCGGCCACCCGGCGACGATGACTCATGCGAGTATTCCAGCAGACATTCGCCTCGCGCGCGGCATCGACGACGGCCTGGTACGGCTGAGCGTCGGCATTGAGGACGTGGACGATCTGCAAGAGGATCTGAAGCAGGCGCTTGCATGAGAGGCACGATTCGTGGTGCGGATGAATGACGCTGCCGATACTTCATGAGGATTCAGCCCATGACCGAGACGGAATGGCTTGAGGGCACCA
>DASPXY010001253.1:0-2020 GCA_035637055.1 Gemmataceae bacterium
TGAATGCCTTGGTGCTGGCCACGCCGACCTCGGGACCGGCGTGCAGATAGACGCCGCCGTCGGCCTCGCGGGCGATGGTGCTCCCGACGACATTGCAGAGCGCCAAAGTCGGCACGCCCTTGCGCTTCACCTCGCGCAACGCGGCGAGCGTGTCGGCCGTCTCGCCGGACTGCGTGATACCGACGACGATGGTGTTGCGCTCCAGCGGCGGATTGCGATAGCGAAACTCGCTGGCGTATTCCACCTCGACGGGGATGCGGGCCAGCGTCTCGAAGAGGGATTCGCCGATCAGGCCAGCGTGGTAGCTGGTGCCGCAGGCCGTCAGCACGATGCGGTCCACCTGCCGTAGTTGCGCGGCCGTCAGGTTCAGACCGCCGAAGTGAGCCGTCGCCTCCGCCTCGTCGAGCCGGCCGGCCATCGCGCGCTCGATCACTTCGGGCTGCTCGTAAATCTCCTTGAGCATGTGGTGGGCGAACCTGCCCTTGTCGGCATCACCCGGATCCCAGTCGAGGCGGTGAACCTCGGCCGCGACCGTGTCCCGACCGGGATTGAGGATCTTCCACTCCTCCGACGTCAGCACACACAGCTGATGATCGTTGAGGTAGACGACGCGGTCGGTGTGGCCGAGCAGGGCACTGGGGTCGCTGGCGAGGAAGTGCTCGCCCTGGCCGACGCCGAGGACCAGCGGGCTGCCAAGGCGGGCGCCGACCAGCAACCCGGGGAAGCGCGGGCTGACGACGGCCAGGCCATAGGTGCCCTTGAGGCGGGCACAGGCCTTGCGCACCGCATCGACCAGATCATCCTTGAGATACGAGGCGATCAGGTGGGCGATGACCTCGCTGTCGGTCTCGGAGCGGAAGACGATACCCTCGGCCTGGAGTTGTTTCTTGAGGACGGCGTAGTTCTCGATGACGCCGTTGTGAACGATGGCGACGGCGCCGTCGCCGCCGATATGCGGGTGGGCGTTGCTGTCAGTGGCGGGCCCGTGAGTCGCCCAGCGTGTATGGCTGATGCCCTCGGTGCCCGGGGCGGGCTGGTGCGCGAGGAGTTCGGCGAGCCGCGCGATGCGGCCGACGCTCTTGCGGACGCGCAGTTTGCCGCCGGCCAGCGTCGCGATGCCGGCGCTGTCGTAGCCGCGATATTCCAGACGTTGCAGACCTTCCAGAAGCAACGGCTCCGCCTCACGGCGGCCGGTGTAGCCGACGATCCCACACATGGATGGTGCCTCTCCTGCCCAGGTTCCAAGCCTGCGCAAGTATAGGACGTTTCCCGGCGTGGGGGCGGTCAGCGGCAGATTTCTTGAACAGGGGATGGGGAGCTGGAGGGCGAGGCTCCTGCCGAGCCGATTGGGAGCCCGGCTCGGCAGGAGCCTCGCCCTCCAGGAGCCTCGCCCTCCAGGAGCCTCGCCCTCCCAAACCTTTGCTCCACTCAATTGATGAGTGGGTTCTCCGGCGGCACTTCTTCCTTTTCGCCGGACTGGAGTTGCGCCAGGCGGCCCATGAGGGCGACGCCGCCGGTGATCGCCGCCAGACTGACGACGCCGCTGACGCACCAGACGGCCAGCGACACCGCCACCATGTGCTCCGATTTGTAGGCGGCAAGGAAGCAGGTGACGGTGCTGGCGGCGCAGATGACCACCATTGGCACCAGCATGGCCGTGCGGCCCGCCAGCCGCGCGGACTCGTCCGGCGGTGGCAGCGGCAGGCCCGCCTCGATGGCGCGCATGTGTTCGGCGTGCAGCAACTCCGTCTTGCGTAGGTGGGCGCGGAGCAGGTGCGGCACGAGGACCATCAGCGTCGCCACGAGCAGCGCGAAGGTGATCAGGATCATCAACTCGCCGCTGTGCTTTTCCAGGAACGCTTCCATGAGCGGAGTGCCTCGGAGGATTGGGCGGATTGGATCGGGTGATGGGCCATTGTCCCTGTCCACTCTACTCCAGGGCAGGCGGCGGCGGAAGGGCGGATGCGAAGTGGCGGCAAGTGCTTCGGGTGGGAGTCGAACCCACAACCCAGGTTTAGAA
>DASPXY010001254.1:0-8633 GCA_035637055.1 Gemmataceae bacterium
AGGGACTGCAACGCCTGGACGCGGAGTCGTTCGATGCGGTCGTGTCGGACATCGAGATGCCGGTGATGGACGGCTGGGCGTTCGCCCGGGCGGTGCGGCAGCGGTCCGGCGGCGCGGCCGTGCCCCTGATGGCGCTGACGACCCTCGACAGCGAGACGGATCGCGAGCGCGCGCGGTCCTGCGGCTTCGATCGTTACGAAGTAAAGATCGACCGCGAGCGCTTCCTGGCGGCGCTGGCGGCGCTACTGCGCGAGCGCGGTTCGGGTTGACACAAGCCCGGAGCGCCAGCGACGGGACAGTAGCCTGCTACCGTCCCGTCGCTGGCGCTCCGGGCTTGTGTCAACCCGAACCGCGAGGAGGTTCCATGCACCCCGCAACTGCTCTCACAAGGAAATCGGCAACACCCTCGCCAGAGGGAGCGCGGACTTTCTGCACCTTTCGCCTGGGCCAGAGCCTCTTCGGCATCGACATCGGCCTGGTAAAGGAAGTCACCACGCTGACGCCGCTGACGCCGATCCCGCACGCTCCGGCCGCCGCCGCCGGCTATGTCAACCTGCGCGGCCACGTCCACCTGGTCCTCGACCTGAAACGCCTGCTCGGGCTGGGGGCGACCCAGCCTGGGCCGGAGTCGTTGCTGGTCGTCTTCAAGCCGGCCCTCGGCGATCCGTTCGGCGTCCTGGCCGATCGTGTTGGCGACATCGTGTCGTTGCGGCAGGACCAGATTGAGGAGAGCGGGTCGGCGGAAGCCACTGCTCCCCACGGTGGCCTGGTCAGCGGCCTGGGCAAACTCGACGGTGAGTTGCTCGTCCTCCTCGACGCCCGTAAGTTTCTGCCGGCGCCGCGGCAAGCGCCGCCCGCCGCGACCCCTTGATACATCGGAGAATTTCCTGTGATGCAGCTGCGCGTCGGCACCAAGATGGGCCTGGTCATTGGCCTGCTCGCCTTCACCGCCCTCGGCATCGCCGTCCTCGGTTACCTTGAGATTGGCCTGCTGGACGATCAGCTGCGCCGCCTGGTCGAGGTCACGTCCAAGAAGGTCCAACTGTGCGGGGAGATGCGGTTGGATCTGGTGATCGCGGTAGGCACCGAGCGCGCCGCCATCGTCTCCGACGATGACAAGGAGTCGGAGAAGTTCAAACACCGGGCCGACGAGGTAATCACCAGGCTCCAGAACAACCTGGCAGCCCTGGAAGACCTCCTCAAACGCCATCCGTCCGACGAGGATCGCCGGAAGCTGGACGAGTTCAAGCGGCGCTGGGAAGCGTTTGCCCCCCAACTGAAGGAAGGCTTGCTCCTGGCCACCCAGAACACCAAGGCCAAGGCTCGGAAACTGGCGCACGGCGAGCTGGCGGAGCGAGCGGCGACGTTCGACGAAGCCCTGCTGGGTCTGTTGCAGCAGACCGACAAGGAAGTCGCTGACGCGCTCACTGCCAAGGATCTGGCTCGCCTGGTGGCGGCCGAGAAGAAAGCGCGGGCCTACGGACGCGCTCGTGTACTGGCCCTGGAACTGCATCGGCAGCTGTACCAGCACCTCAACACCGCCCGCGAGGCGGACCGGCAAACGATCGATAAGCACCTCGCTGCGCTGCAGCGGGAACTCGGCGCGCTGCTGCGGGAACTCACGACCTCCAGCGACGACAAGAACCGGGCAATCCTCGAACAGGCGTCGCACGAATTCACCAAGCTGAAGGAGCAACTTGCCCAGGCCCAGCAGCTCTCGGCCCTGGACAGCGAGGGCCGCGCGGCAGCATTGACGCTCGGCAGGTCGCAAGAAACGCTCAAGGAGTGTGGGACCGCTTTGAAAGAGCTGAGCACGCAGGTGGACACTCGTTTCAACGAGCAGATGGCGGAGAGCCAGAAGGGCTCGACGCGGGCACGAATCCTCATGGTCGCCGTGCCGGCGGTCGGGATGCCGCTCGGGATCGTGCTTGCCCTGCTGCTGACGCGCTCGATCACGCGGCCGATGGTGCGCGGCGTGGAGCTGTCGGAGGCCATTGCGAAGGGCGACCTGACGCGGCGGCTCAACCTGCAACAGCGCGACGAGGTCGGGCAACTCGGCCAGGCGATTGACCACATGGCCGCCACCTTCGCCCGCAGCCTCAGCGATATTTGCCATCTCTCTACGGGCATGGGTGGCGCCGCGACGGAGCTGGCCGGCATCGCGCACCAGCTGCTGGCCCAGAGCGAGGAGATGTCCACCCAGGCCGGCTACGTCGCCGGCAGCAGTCAGCAGATGACCGCGAACATCAGCGGCATGGCGGCCGCCGCCGAGCAAATGAGCATGAACGTGGTCACCATTTCTTCGGCTAGCGAGGAGATCAGCGTCAACGTCCGCACGATCTCCGACTCGGCAGAGGAGGCGGCCGGCAAGGTGAGCGCCGTCGCCCAGGCCACCCAGGAGGCGACCGTCGCCTTTGACGCCATCGCCCGCGACGCCCGCAGCGGCTCCGAGGTGACGGCCAGGGCGACGGAGATGGCCCACCAGGCGACGGCGACCATGAACGCCCTCGACCGCGCCGCGAGTGAGATCAATAAAGTGACCGAGGCGATCAAGATGATCGCGGTGCAGACGAACCTTCTCGCCCTGAACGCGACCATCGAGGCGACGAGCGCCGGCGAGGCGGGCAAGGGCTTCGCGGTGGTGGCTCACGAGATCAAGGAGCTGGCCAATCAGAGCGGTCGCGCTGCCGAGGACATCGCTCAGAAGATCGAGGGCGTGCAGTCGAGCACGCGCGAGGCGGTGCAGGTCATCCAGGGCGTGGCGGAGATCATCCATGCGATTAACACCTCGGCGGAGCGCATTAGTGGGGCGGTCGGCAAGCAGATGCAGACGGCGACGGTGAGCGCCGGTCATCTGGGCCAGGCCAGCAAGGGCGTCGAGGCGATTGCATCGTCGATTTCGGAGGTAGCGAAAGGGGCCAATGATATGTCGCGCAACGCCGCCGAGGCGGCCAAGGGGGCGAGCGACGTCTCGCGCAACGCCACCGAGGCGGCCCGCGGCGTGCGCGAGATCAGCAGCAACATTCAGGGCGTCAGCGAGGCGACGCGCGATAACACGAACAGCGCCCAGAAGGTGAAGGCCGCCGCCGACCAACTCAAGACCATCGCCCACGATTTGCAGCGGATCGTCGGCCAGTTCAAGTTTTCAGAATAGTAGTGAATGGCAACGGGCGGGGACCACGGGCCTGTGTACGGAGGATGCTATGGTGATCTCGTCGCGAACTCCGGAGGGCGACCCGAACCGGTGCCCGGTTTGTGGGCATCATTGCCGGGTAGAGCCGTCTTCGCCAGCGCGGGATGGACCGTGCCCCAGCTGCGGCCACCTGTTGTGGTTCGGAGATGCGACTGACACCACCGCGGCCGACATGCGTTCGGTGTTGCTGCAGGCCATCAGGCTGACGATTGAGGTTCGCTTCGGGCCGCCTCTCCCTGAATTGTCGTCGGCAATCTCAGCGCTGGCCGAGCGCGCGGATTTGAAGCAAGTGTTGGAACGAGTGGCAACGGCACCTAGCCTCGCGGAGTTGCTTGCCAATGGCTGAGGGCGGAAGAAACCCGGTGCATCACTGAGAAAAGGCGCTAGTTATGGCTGAGCCCGCACGGGTGCTGATCGTTGACGACTCGCGCATCTTCCGCTCACTGCTGGAGGAGGCGCTCGCCGGCCAGGAAGGCATCACCGTCGCCGGCTCGGTCTTCAGCGGGGCGAAGGCGCTGGAGTTCATCCAGACGACGCGGCCGGACGTGGTCACGCTCGATGTCGAGATGCCGGGCCTCGGTGGCCTGGAGGTGCTGGAGGCGATCCAGCGCTTGAATGCCGGGCGGCCGTCGCAGGAAGAGGTCGGCGTGATCATGGTGAGCGCGTTCACGAAGCGCGGCGCCGATGTGACGGTGCGCGCCCTGCAGGCGGGTGCCTTCGACTTCGTCACGAAGCCGAACGCCGCCAGCGAGCAGGAGAACCTCAGCGTCCTGCGAGAGCAACTCCTCGGCATGATTCGCCTGTACGTGGCCCGCCGCGCCGCCAGACTGCCGGGGGTTACGGTTGCGCGACATGCTTCCCCGGCGGCGACCGGGAAGCGCCCTTGTCGTGTGAGCGGCAAGCCGGTGGGAGCGATTGTCATGGCCGCCTCAACGGGGGGGCCGCGAGCGCTGGCCGCGCTGCTGCCGGAATTGGGCCGCCGTGTGGCGCTCCCCGTGCTCGTTGTTCAGCACATGGCGGCTCCATTTACTCTGTCACTAGCGGAATGCCTGACCCGGCAAACCGGGCAGACGGTAGTCGAGGCAGCCGACGGCGAATTGCTACGGCCGCGGACGGTGTACATCGCTCCCGGTGGCAAGCACCTCTTGTTGCGACGTGCCGACGGTGCGATGTGGACGAGTGTGAACGAGCAGCCGCCGGAAAATGGCTTCCGGCCATCCGCGGACGTGCTCTTCCGCTCGGCAGCCTCGGTCTATGACGGCGATGTCGTGGCGGTGGTGCTCAGCGGGATGGGCTGCGACGGCACCGCGGGTTTGCGGCCACTCAAGCGCGCCGGCGGCTACGTCATCGTTCAGGATGAGGCGACGAGCATCGTCTGGGGCATGCCCGGCAGCGCGGTGCGCGCCGGCCTGGCCGACGAGGTGCTGCCGCTCGGCGAGATTGCGGAGGCGGTCGGGGAGTTGGTCGCGGCGCGGGAGCGAGGCTGACGTGGTCACTTGCGGATCAATTCCACCTCGTAGGCTCCTGCCCAGCCGGTGGTCCAGTCGCCGCTGGTGACGCCGTGACGGGTCGTGCCCTTGTAGATGGGAAGCGGCTTCACCATCGTCACCTTGACCAGGCCAGCCTCGCCAACTCGGAGCAGGCCGGCGTGGACACAGGCGACAGCGAGAGCCGAGTCCGAGGTGTAAATGTCGGTGCCCCACAGCGGCCCGTGCGGCTCCCCCGTCACCTCGAAAAGGAACTCCTGGCCGACCTGTTGCGCCAGCGACTGCACTTCATTTGGGTCGTGCAGTTTCCAGTAACCTTTCTTGATCAGCTGGTCCTTCTGACGGCTACCGAGCTTACCGCGCACCTCGAAATAATCGATGAGTTGTTGAATCACTTTCATGGTGTGTTCCCCCGAAAAGCCCACGGGTTGCGACCCGTGGGCTTGATGCGTTTATCCCAGAGCGGTATCAGCTGCGCGTCATGACGATCACCTTGCCGTAACGCGGCGTGAACTCCTGCGGGTTCTTCCAGGCCGGCAGCACCCACAGCACGTTGTACGGCATCGGCTCTTGCGGATAATCGATCTCGCCATCGGTCAGCACAATGGCCGCGCTCACCTCCGAGTTTTCGGCGAGCCGCAGCATCGCCGGGGTAAGGTCGCTGCCACCGTAGCCGGTCACGCGCCAGCGGGCGACCTCCACGGGCGCCAGGATCTCGTCGCTGCCGACCGCGGTGTCACACTGGATCAGATGCACCTGCTCGACGCCGATGGCCTCGCAAAAATCGGCGATGGCGCCGAGCGCACGCGGCACCTCGTCCGCCATCGAACCGCTCGTGTCCAGGACAATGTGCAGCGTCCAGCCCTCGCGTTTGCGGCCGGGCAGGACGACGTCGGTACGATCGGCCCCGCGCCGCGACGGGCGTGAGTAACTGCGATCGCTCGGAGCCGCCGATTCCATCCAGCGCTGCAGCGCCAGCTCCCACGGCGGCCGATACCAGCCGCGCAGCGCGGCCACGGAGTTTTCCATACCGCCGTCCTCGCTACCCTTGCCGCGGCCGCTCAGCGTGTCCATCAGCGCTTGCAAACTCATCGCCCGCGCCGCCGCTTCTTGCACCGCGCGTGCGCGGGCTTCCTGGTCCTGCGCCCGTGTGCCAGGGAACATCTCGCGCTCCTGGGCGGTGTCGAGAACGTCGCCGCGCGGCGAGGAGCCCTGCCCATCGCCCTCGCCGGATTCGCCCTCTCCCTGACCCACATCGCCCTGGCCGGAACTGCCCCCGCCGCCGGGGCAGGGTCGCCACGTGCGCGATGGGCGAAGGTTGGGATCGCGCTGTATCTCGCCCAGGATTTTCTCGGCGGACAGCAACCGCGCGCCGCGCCATTCGAGCCCCTCGGCCGGGATGCTGTCGCGGCCCATTTCCTCGCGGAGCATGTCGTTGATGATGTAATCGTGAGCGTAGTTGAAATCGAGCGGGTCGGTGCCGGCGGCCCGGTCGTGCGTTCGTAGCATCAGGTGATACAGTTCATGAGTCAGCACGAACACCAGCTCCGAGGTCGAGAGCGAACGCACGAAGTCCGGATTCACCGCAAGGCGCCCCGAGGCGAAAATGCCCATGGTCGGAATGCGCTGCTCGACCTGTGGCCGGATGGTCTGGACCAAACCCACGAGGTAGGGAAACGTCAGTCCAACGCGGCGAAAGCCTTCCTGCACCTGGTCGAGCACTTCTTGGTCGAGATCAGTCTTCATGGCTTCACCCCTGTTACTTCCCAGAGCGTTTCGAGCATCACGTCCTCGGCCCCCAACTCGCCCCACAGGGGGACCATGTCGAGCAGCATCGTCAGGCGGTGTTCCTGCGACAGCTTGCGGAAGAAGCGATCGATCGTCTCGGGCGGATGGCCCTTCAAGGCGCCGGTCTCGGCGAGGCGGCGGATGCGGTTGAGAATAAACCAACGGGCCGCCTCGGTGGCCGGCAGATCCTCGGGGTGATCGACGTAATGATCGGCAAAGCGCAGCTTGGCAATGGACTCCTCGGCCATGGCGCAGAACATGGCGGCGTCCTCGGGCGACAGGCGGCCGAAGGCGAGGGCGCGGCGAATCGCCGGCGACAGGATGCCCCCGCGCTCGGCCAGATCAAGCGCATCGGCGAGCATCGCCCAGGCGCGCGGCGTCGAGAAGGGGACCGGTCCGGCTGGCACCGGTCGCATCAGCGCCTCGGGAATGTGCCGCAGGAACAGCACCACCTCCTCGCGCAGTTTCTGCCGCTCGGCCCAGGCAAACCACTCGTCGGCATCGACACGAACCTGCAGCAGGAACACGCGGTTGACCAGCGCGGCGCTCAGGTCGCGGACCAGTGCCCGGTCCTCGGTGCGATTGCCCGCCGAGACGACCCAGCTGCCCGCCGGCAGCAGGTGTTCGCCGACGCGCCGCTCCAGCAGCAGCGGATAGAAAGCCTTCTGCACGTCGGCGCTGCAGGCGGGGAGTTCGTCGAGAAAGAGGCAAAAAGGCTCGGGTTTCTCCGGCAAGAGGACGCGCGGCGGGCAGAAGACGGAGCGCTCGCCGACAATGCGCGGGATGCCGCTGACGTCCTCCGGCGCGATCTGCGTGCCGAGGAGCGAGCGACACGGCAGCCCGGCCTCGTGGGCGGCCTCGGCAACGATGGCGGTCTTGCCCACGCCCGGCGGCGCCTGCAGGAGCAGGCTTTGCTCGTGCGCCAGGCTTTGGATCAGCCCCTTGGCCTGCGACAGGGTGATGGTGGTCTGGGCCGCGTCCTTGATCTGGAAGCGCACCGTCTGCTTGTCAACGGTGAACCAACTGTCGGGATAGCCAAGTTCCTGCAGGCACGCACGAAGGGGCGGGGACAGCGGGGTGGGTTTGTGGGGCCGGTTCTTCGCGGTGCGGCTCGGTTTCTCCTGCGCCCCCGATTCGAGCAGCATTTGGCCGACGCTGGCAACACCGCGGCGCTGTAGCTTTTCCAGGTCGGCCGCTGGCAGGACGAGTTCAGTGATCGGCACCTGCAGCAGGCGCTGCCGTTCCGCCCAGTGGCAGTAGGCCTCGGCGTCGGCGACGCTCAGACGCCCGACGGCGAGGGCGAGGCGAATCGTTGGGGTCAGGCGACCCGCGGCCTCTGCCAGGTCGAGCGCCCGCGCCAGCGACGCCCAGGCGCGCGGCGTGGAAAACGGCGATGGCTTCTCTGGGACAGAGCGTTGCAAGGCGTCGGGGTGATCTTCGATGAAGGCGACAATCTCGGTGCGGACCTTCTGGGCGCGAGCCCAGGCAAGCCATTCGCCGACATCGACGCGGATTTGCAGGATGATGACGCGGTTGACAAGGGCACTGCTCAGGGCACGCACCAGCGAGCGATCCTCGATGCGGTTCCCCGCGGCGACGACCCAGGTGCCGCTCGGGAGAGGGTGTTCGCCGAGGCGGCGTTCGAGGAGCAGGGCGTAGAACGCCTTCTGGATGTCGGGGGTGCAGGCGGGCAGTTCGTCGAGAAAGAGGCAAAACGGCTCTGGTTTCTCCGGTAAGAGGACACGCGGCGGGCAGAAGACGGAGCGTTCGCCGACGATGCGCGGGATGCCGCTGACGTCCTCCGGCGCGATCTGCGTGCCGACGAGCGAGCGACAGGGGAGGCCCGCTGCGGCGGCGGACTGGTAGACCACGTCGGACTTGCCGACGCCTGGCCCGGACAGCAGCAGGACGCTGTGCTGGTGGGCCATGCAGAGGATGATTTCGCGCGCCTGTCCGAGGGTGACGGTTTCGAGACGGGACTGTTGGGCCATGAATGGGGATCCTCGGTGACGGTACAGGATCCGCAGGGCGATTTCCGAGCCGCCGCCTGCAGAGCATCTTATTATAGGCTCCTCGGCTAGGGTGTGAGTTTTCCGAGTGCAGGACAAGCAACCTGGGGTTCGTAGTTCCGCCTTCAGGCGGCATGACGTCGGGCCGCCTAAAGG
>DASPXY010001255.1:0-3404 GCA_035637055.1 Gemmataceae bacterium
ACCGCCACCAGGATCGTGAACAGGAAGAACGGCACGCGCCAATCGACCTGTGCGAGCGGCCGCCCCGACCAGAGCGTACCCGCCAGCATGGTCGCCCCAAGTGTCGCGTAGTAGCTGAACAGCACCGTCACCAGCAGGTACAGCGCAAATCCGGGACGCCGCACCAACAGCAGCAGGATCAGGAAAATCCCCGTCAGGATCAGCACATTGACGCGCGCCCGATCCGCCTCCGTGATCTCCGCCAGGTCGTAGGCGTTGCCCGTCACGCCGTAGGCTTCGGCCTGGAGCGGGCAGTCCACCAGCAGTGACCGCGGCAGCTCCTCGCGCAGCCACGTCTGGATGAGCTGCAGGGTATCGGTGCTGGCCGGGTCGAAGGGATCGGTGTTGAGGATCACGTCGATCCGTGTCGCCCAACACCGCTTCGTTGGAGTCCCGCCTTTAGGCGGATTGGGGCCGCAACCGCCTAAAGGCGGGACTCCAACAAGCTCGCCATTGGACGCGCGCATCTCCGCGACATAGTGGTCGCGTGCCGTCTTCTTCGCCTGGTCGAGCATGCTGAACAGGCCCGGTTGCCCTTTGCCGAGGAAATTACCCAGGCCGCCCGGCATCGGCCGACCCAGGAGCAGTTGGGCCAGCGGTTTGCCCAGCGGTTGCGTCAGGCTGCGGACCTCGGCGACGCCTTCCAGCCCTGCGAAACCGCGGCTGAGGTGGTCGATCTGGCGGCGTCCCTCCGGACTGTCCCAGTCCACATTCCCCGCCAGCAGCACCGTGATCGGCCCCGTTTCGCCGGCGGTGAAGTGGCGCTGGATTGCCGTCAATCCCTGCAGACTATCGCTGTTCGGCGCCAGCTCGCCGGTGGGGCGGTAATTGGGGGATACCTGCAGGCCCAGCCACGCCAGCGGGAGCAAGAGGGCCACCGCCACCCCCCAGATGAGAAGCGGCCGGGCGGCAACTTTGCGACTAATCCACTCCCAGAAGCCTTTTTCTTCGCCGCTGCCCCAGCGGCGCAGCACAGGCTTGCGCACCGCCGGCTTGCCGCGCGGCCAGAAGACCACATTGCCGAGCAAGCGCAGCAGCGCCGGCGTCAGGGTCAGCGAGGCCAGCAGCGCCACGCCGAGGCTGAGGGCGATGGCGGGGCCGGCGTAGCGCACCTTGGCGAACTCGGCGGTGCCCATGAGTCCAAGCCCGATCATGACGGTGCCGGCACTCGCGGCGAGGGCGCCGCCCACCGAGCGGACGCTGCTGCCCACGGCCGTCGGCGTGTCGCTGCCGTACTCCAGTTCCTCGCGATAACGGCTGATGAGGAACAGGCAGTAATCGGTGCCGGCACCGTAGAGAATGACGATCGCGAATATCTTGCTAATGTTCACCAGGTGGACGCCCGGCAGCGACGTCATCAGGGCCAGGAAGCTGATCGCCACCCAGACCGAAACGGCGATGGTGACCAGCGGCACCAGAGCGAGCAGCGGCGCCCGGTAGACGATCAGCAGCACAACGACGACGAGAAGGATGGTGGCGAGGGTCGTGCCGTCGAGGCTTTCGCCGGCGGCGTGCGTCAGGTCCCGACCAATCCCCGCCGAGCCGGTCGCGTAGAGGCGTGGTGCGTCCGGGCCGGCGCCGGCCATGCGCCGCGCGAGTACCTCCTTGGTGCGATCGACAGCGTCGCGCGTCTGCAGAGCGAGGAAGGGACTGCCGAGCGGCACTTGAATCAGCGTGCAGCGCTGGTCGTCGCTGATCAGGCGAGCGCCGACGATGCCGTCGCGGAACGAGACGATCTTGCCGAGCTTCAATTCCGGCGCTTCGTGCCGCAGTTTTTCCAGGTCGGCGACGAGTTTGCCGGCGAGGACGAAGTCGGCCGGGGTGAGCGGCGCCCCTTCGCGTTCGAGCGCAAAGACAAGGCGGCTGGCGCAAACATCCTCGGGGAAAGCCTGGCCGAGAAGTTGATACCCACGAACGCTCGGACATCGCTCAGGCAGGAAGCGGATATCATCGTCCTGAGTCCGGCTGTCCCAGGAGGGCGCGACCAACCAGAGCAGGACGCCAGCGATCAGCCAGCCGGCGCACAGAGCCCAGGGATGAGACGCAGAGAGACGCCCAAGGAATTTGAACATGCCTGACCGCCTCCAGTGGGTGACAAGCTGCTACGGTGACCAGGTGACAAGGTGAAGGGCAATTTTCCCGGTCACCTTGTCACCTGGTCACCTTGTCACCGTGTCATCATCGGTGGAGCGAGGGGGCGGGCTGTAGGGAAAATGCCTCAAAGACTCGACACCCGGCAGGTTCGGCAGGCGCCGCAAGCGAGGCAAGCGCGGCGAGGGCGGAATCCCGCCAGAAAGGAGTTGCGAAGCGGCGCCGCCGTGTGCCACAGTAGAAGGGCCGAGGCTGTTTGCGAGACGGAGGAGGTGCGCATGCGCGGTTGGTTACAAGCGCTATTAGCGATCTTGATTATGCTTCCCGGGATGGCCTGTGCGCGGAGGCCAGTCCAGAGGGAAGTCAACCTGGCGGCGAGCTTCGGTCTCTTCCCTCCGAACATTGATTGGGGAAGGGTTCGTTTCAACCTCGATGAATTCGAGCCACAAGAAGAAAAAGACGAGCCGAAGTTTGCCCCCACCGACGCGGAGAAGAAACTCCTCGATCTCATCAATCTGGAGCGGCAGAAGCACAAGTTGACGCCGTTGAAGGTGTCGCCGCCCCTGTTCCAGACTGCCCGCGCCCACGCCGCGAACATGGCGAAGCAGGGCAAGATGGTCCACATCCTCGACGGCCAGGACCAGTTCCAGCGCATCAAGGGAACGGGTTACCGTTACCGCTACGCCTCGGAGAACGTCGCCCGCGGCGAAGTTTCGGCGGACCTGCCGACGATCGTCAAGAACTGGATGGAGTCGCCGGTTCATCGCAAGAACATCCTCGACGCGCGCTACACGGAAACGGGGCTTGGCATCGCCCGCCTGGGCAAAGATGCCGATGGCAATGAGTTCATCTACTACGCCCAGGAGTTCGCCGTTCCTCGCCCCAAGGAACCGGACGACGCTCCCTGAGCCAACTTGTGTTTGCAATCAACCGTCTCATAGACTCATCCAAGGAACCCATCATGGCACATCCTGTCCGCACGTTCTCCTGCGCAATCATTGTGGCAGTCTGCGCGGTCCTGGTCGTTCCGGTGGACGGCCAGGAAAAGCCCGCTGTCAAGCTGTCCGCTGAGGAACAGAAGGTTCTGGAACTGACCAATGCGGCACGCAAGGAGAAGAAGTTGCCGCCGCTGAAGTTGAGCGCTCAGCTGACCGAGGCGGCCCGGAAGCACTCGATGAACATGGCGAAGCAACGCAAACTAAGTAGGTTACAAAAAGTTCTTTGACAACTAGGTCCACTTGGCTAACCAGAAGTTGCCGGACAGTACGCCCGCC
>DASPXY010001256.1:0-3210 GCA_035637055.1 Gemmataceae bacterium
TCAACGGGCCAGGGTAAGGCGACAGCTTCGCGACCATGTCCGCCCCGATTGCCACGTGCGTCTCGATGGCGCGGCGGCCAGCATCGTCGAGCGGACCCGGATGAGTCAGCACCTCGGCCGGAACGCGCAACATGCCGACATCGTGGACCAGCGCCGCGAGCACCGGCTCCAGCGGCTTGCCGCGCCAGTCGGGATCGTGTCGCGTCAGCCGCACGATGACCTGGGCGGTCATGAGGCAGTGAGCGGCGACGAATCGGGCTGGCTGTTCCGCGGGGGCGTGGAGGTAGCGCAGCGGCAGCCCCTGCTGGGCGTCCTCGATCAGTGCCTCCGCCAGTGCCGTGAAAGGCGCGATCTCCGTGGCCTGGCCCGATGCCAGCGCTGTCAGCAGCTCGGCCAGGGTATCGATGCGTTCGCGGTCGCGCCGCCGCCCGGCGAGCGCGCTGCCCAGGACCGCGAGCCGATCCGCGACGACATTGAGGACGACGTCCAGTCCTTCGCACAGGCGGATCTGAGCGCTGGCGGCTTCGGGAAACGCCTGAACCGTACGCAGGATCGTGTCGAGCATCGCGGCCGTTTCGCGATGCAGGACCGCCAGCGGGTCGCCCTCGTCGTGTTGCAGGAGCGGGTCGTCGCCGAGGCCGCGCAGCTGGGCGAGCAGTTCGCGGCTGCGCTTGAGCAGGCGAGCGGCCCGCGTGGTCAACTGGGCCGGGAGCATGGCGCTCTCGCTGGCGCCGTCGTTGCCGGGCAGTTGTCGCAGCACGCTGTCGAGCATGGCGTTCTGGCGGGCGCCGGCGGCGCCCTTGCGTTCGAGGACGGCGACCGCGTCGGTGGTGGGCGCGTCGCGATCCAGCAAGGCCGCGGCGGTGGAGCCGGCATCGGAGACCAGCTTTTGCGCCTGTTCGAGCCGTTGGCGGAGCGCGGCGATTTTGCTCAGCAACACCTGAGTTTCGCTCATGACTCTGTCCCTTTGAAGGCTGCCGTCACGCTGGACGGTGCGCCCCGGTGGCGCCAGGGCCGTCCCAGCCGGCGTCGTGCGAACGTGAGTGAATGGAGATGACCTTGTAGCATCGGAGCAACGGCCCGGCGGACTTTAACAATCCGGCAGACCTGAGCGCGCGCGGATGTCCGCGCTGCTTTGAGGAAAACCCCTCCCCCCAACCCCCTCCCCGCAACGGAGAGGGGGAGCAAGCAACACGCTCTCACTTCTTTTCCCCCTCTCCGCTGCGGGGAGGGGGTTGGGGGGAGGGGTTTTCCTCAAAGCACCCTCTCCCACAAGGGGAGAGGGGAGAAAGAGGGGCTTACGCCCCCCCGCTCGCCGACGTAAAATAACAAGGTTGAAGGAAGGCGGCCCGCGCTGCGCCATCCCCACTTTCCCTGGTGCCGATGCATGGACCCGACGAACACCCACGATAACCACACCGCCGAGTCGATCCGCGTCCTGATCATCGACGACGAGAAGCTGTACGCCGAAACCGTGGCCGAGGGCCTGCAAACGGTCGGCTACGAGTGCGTCGTCGCGACCAGCGGCCAAGCCGGCGCCAAGAAGGTCGAGACGGAGGAGTTCGGCGTCATTCTCACCGATTTGAAGATGGCCGGGGTGGACGGTCTGGCGATCCTGCGCAAGGCGAAGCAGGAGCAGCCCGACGCCAAGGTGGTCGTCATCACCGGCCACAGTGACGTCAAGACGGCCGTCGAGGCGATGCGCGAGGGGGCCGCCAGTTACCTCGTCAAGCAGGGCAACCTGGCGGAGATACGGGCCTGGGTGGACAAGGCCGCCGAGTTGTATCGCCTCAATCGCACCAATCGCGAGCTGAAACGTCAGCTTGACGAGAAGTTCGGTTTCGAGGGCGTGATCGGCGGCAGTCCGAAGATGCACGACGTCATCAGCAAGTTGCGCAGCATCGCCCCGACGAGCGCCACCGTGCTGATTCAGGGCGAGACAGGGACCGGCAAGGAACTCGTCGCCCGGGCGATCCATCACAACAGCCCGCGCGCCAAGAAGAACTTCGTGGCGATGAACTGCACCGCCCTGAACGAGAACTTGCTGGACGATGAGCTATTCGGCCACGAGGCGGGCGCGTACACCGGGGCGGTCGGCCAGCGCAAGGGGCGTTTCGAGCACGCCAACGGTGGGACGCTGTTCCTCGACGAGGTCGGCGACATGCCGCTGGCGCTGCAGGCGAAGCTGCTGCGCGTGCTGGAGAACCAGGAGGTTTACCGCATCGGCAGCAACGACGCGATCAAGGTGAACGTGCGGCTGATCTCGGCGACGAACCGCGACCTGCAAGCGGCCGTCGATCGGGGCGAGTTTCGCCGCGACCTGTATCACAGGCTCAAGGTGGTGACGATCAAGCTGCCGGCGTTGCGCGAGCGCCGCGAGGACTTGTCGCTGTTGTGCGCCTACTTCATCGAGGACTTCAACAAGAAGCACGGCAAGAAGGTCTCGACGCGGCTGGCCGAACCGCTGCGCAAGGCGATGGACCGGTACGAGTGGCAGGGCAATGTGCGCGAGCTGCGTAACCTGATCGAGAGCATGGTGGTACAGGATCAGGACGGCGTGTTGGGGCTGGACGATCTGCAGGAAAGCGAGGGTCTGGGCAGTGTGCGCGTGGCGGACGGGACGATAGATGGGCCTGCCGGGCTTGTGGGACGGCCGCTGGTTGAGATAGAACGGTATTACATCGAGAAGACGCTGGAAATGACCAACGGCAATCGCGAGGAGGCGTCGCGCATTCTGGGCATCGGCGAGCGGACGCTGTACCGCGACATTCAGGACTGGAAGATGCAGGACAAGATCCGCGATGCGTTGAACGAGGCCGGCGGCGACATCGAGGCGGCGGCGAAACGCTTGGGCGTCAAGGCGGAGATGTTGACGCGGAAAATCAAGAAATGGGGCCTTCAGACGAGTTCCAAATGATCCCCGAAGGCTGGTTATTGGTCCTCATCCAACGAATATCCTGTGGTTAGCCGCACGAGGCAAGTCGATGGAGATCCGGGAGGGGGAAAACTGCGTCACGATCGAGCCAGTGGATCGTGTACCCGTGGATCTGCCATCGGCCGGCGATGTGGAACTCTCGCTGGAGGTGTCCTCCCAGCAGTTCAGTGGCCACGGCTTTGCTTGGGTAGCGGCCCCTGCGCTGGTCGCTTTCTTGGGCCAATTGCGCGAACTGGAGAGGCGACGCCGGGGAGAGGCCACGCTCGAAGGACTTT
>DASPXY010001257.1:0-2416 GCA_035637055.1 Gemmataceae bacterium
GGCAGCCAGCCTGCAATGGCGTGCCGACCACCTCAGCGACGACGGCACGCTCGACGCCTTTTGGCAGCGCCGCCAGGAAACCGCCACCGGCCAACGCCGCTACTGCCCGGCCGCATGATTACAAAGTAGGTCGTGCGCCCCCTGTTCGTAGTACCGCCTTCAGGCGGAAACGGCGATTCCGCCTGAAGGCGGTACTACGAACAAAACGCCTCTTGTTACTACACTACGGCATCTTGGGAGCCGTTCCCTTTTGCAGCGTGGCCGACGGCACGAACTCGATATTCGCCCTGCTGCGGAACTCCTCGAAGGTGATCTTGCCGGCCGCCATCTGATCGAGCAGGCTTTTCGATGCCGACACGACCAGCTTGGCAGGCAGTCGCGCGGGCGGCGCGGGTGGTGCCGGTTTGGTGGTCTTCTCGGTGATGCGCCGGAGAAACTTGATCGCTTCCAGGATCCGCTCGTCGCGATTGCTGCCCTGGGCTTGTTCCGCCGCGGCCAGCTGTGCTCGACCGAACTTGAGGAACAACTCGGCCTTCCTGCCATCCTCTGCCGAGCCGCCGAGTTTGGTAATCGCGTTCTTGTAGGCTTCGACCGCTTCGTGGGCGCGGTTGTGTTTCAGGTGCAGGTCACCCATCAGCTCATAATCGCGGCTGGCGGTCACCAGCGCGGGCTGCCCTCCGGTCCCCGTCTTTCCTTTCGTGGGGGGGGAGCCGGCGGAAGTCCCCAACCCTTGCAGACCCAACTCGATCGGTGTCGCTTTCGGCTCGCGGAACGTGATTACCACGGTCAGCGTTTCGCGCGGAGCCAGCTGGGCGAAGTTGTGGCCATGCCGCGCCAGGAGTTTCAAAAGGACTTCCCGCAAGGGCGGTTCCTTCGGCGTCGAATCCGGCGCTGGCGTCTCGACTTTCCCGCGGAGTTGCTGGCGCTGCTGTTCCCACTCGTTGAGTTCCTTGGGAGCGGGCTTGGCGGTCGCCGCCCCGCTGTCGATCACCGGCCCCGGCAAGGTCACGGTGTAGACGACGCCGTGACCGTCGAGGTAGACGCCTTCGGCGGGCGCGAAGGTGTGCGGCGGCTCGGCGTGCGCCCCCAGTTGCTTGCCTGTGACAGGATCCCACAGGCGCACGGTACCTGCCGTGGTGCTGGTCGCCAGCAGCCGGCCGTCGGGGCTGAAGGCGACCGCTTTGGGGGACTGTGCGGCGAGATCCCAGATCCGGACGGTGCCGTCGGAGCCGGTGAGCGACCGGGTGTCCGGGGTGAACGTCACGCCGCTGCCGCTCCCGTGGCAGGACACGCAGGCGGCCAGGCGCCGGTTCAGTAGTTCCTGGTTCAGTAGCCGCCGCATGATCTCGACGTCCTCCGCCATCGTCAGGCGGACTTGTTGGTCCAGGGCGCGGGTAATTGCCTCCCTCTCCTTGGCGGCGGTGATCAGGTGGTCCTTCGCAGGGGGTTGAGCTGACACCGAGCCCGGCATGAGGAACCAGAGCGCCCCAACGAGCCAGAAAGACTCTTTTCTCATCGTCATTCTCCTTTTTCACGGGTGAACAGAGTATACAGGCCACGGACGTCGCGCTCGGTGGCGGCCCAGTGCTCGCGCGTCTGCGCCTGCAGGGTTTCCAGGCGAACGCGCAACCAGGCGAGCGCTTGCTGCTGCCGCTGCTCGCGCTCCTCCAGTTCGGCGGCGAGCAGGTGGAGCAGGTCGCGCATCCTCCTCACCTCCGCAGCGCTCGCGGCTTCCGGCGGCAGTTCCAACGGGGCGGGCGGCGGGACTGGGACGGCTGCCGGCGGGGCGCCCCAGCGTAGCACCAGTTGATGTTGCTCCCAGCGCACCTCCAGCTTCAACCCGAAGACGAGCAGCAGCACGGCGGCCGCGGCCAGCGCGCCGCAGGCGACCCGACGCCAGCGCCGCAGTCGCTTCTCCTGACGGAGCGCGGCCTCACGATAGACCCCCGGCACATCGACCGCGACCTTGGGCGTTGCGGTCGCATCGAGCAGGCCGCGTACTTGCTGCAGGGCGGCCTGTTCCGCCCGGCACGCCGGGCAGTCCGTCAGATGTTGGCGCACCGCCGTCGCCTCGTCGGGCGGCAGGTCGCCGTAGAGCAGCGCCGGCAGGGCTGCACGGATCTCGTGACAGTTCTTCATCGCGTTTCCTCGTGGCTCCAGCCCAGGTGTTGCAGCGACATGCGCAGCCGGCCGAGGGCGGCGGCGAAGCGCGACTTGAGTGTGCTTGCCGCGACGCCCAGCAGCCGCCCGGCGTCCTCGAAACTCATCCCCGCGTAATGGCGCAGCACCAGCACCTCGCGCAGCGGCGGCGGCAACTCGTCCAGGGCACACTCGACGGCCTGAGCGAGTTCTTGACGCTCGCAACGTGTCTCGGCGCAATCGTCTGCGGCCGGCGGGTCATTTTCGGGTAATGGAG
>DASPXY010001258.1:0-2446 GCA_035637055.1 Gemmataceae bacterium
CACGGGCAGCCACGGGCAAGTCGCGGGGCGAGAACTGCCATACACCCATCGAGCCGCCGCTTGTCCCCGGTGAGCACCACGACTGTGCGAACCCTCCCGACAGGGCAGCCATCTTGCGTGCCTTGCCGCGGGTGGCCCGGGGCGTGCCGTATGTATGCGAGGTATCCCGCGACGACGTCGAGGTCGCCGTGGAATGTCTCGTCGATCAGGTGGACCCGCCGCGCTTCTACCCGCTGGTTGGCCCGGCCCAACTGCACCACTGCCACTACAAGTGCATCGTCTCCTTCACGGAAACCGCCGAGTCGGCCTATCCGTTCCCATTCCAGGGCAAGCGGCGCCGCAAGGAGATTGTGTACATCGACCGTGACCATCTGCATCTGGTCACCTGCCAGCCGGACTCCTTGCAACCGACAACCCAAGACACCACAGAACACCGCCCCTGATGGGGGAGTAGCCAGATGTGGTTCGTAGTCCCGCCTTTAGGCGGCAATGGGCTGTTCCGCCTAAAGGCGGGACTACGAACAATATCCACCCGTCACCCATCGGGCCGCGCGGAGGAATCAACATGGCTGCGGTGGACACAAATCGCTGGCTCGATGAGAAGTGCGCACGCGCCTACTGGGACCAGCACTGGGCAGTGCCCTATCAGGAACTCATGCAGGACACCGCGCGCTGGCTCGACCCGCAACCCGGCGAACGCTGGCTCGACCTCGGCTGCGGCAGCGGCCGGCTGACCGCCTTGCTCTGGCAACTCAGCCACGGACAGCTTGCCCAGATTATCGCCCAGGACTGCAACCCGGTAAACCGGCAGGCCCTTGGCAAGCTCCAGCGGAGGCTCGCCCCCGCACCCACCCCGGAGCAGATTCCCTTCGTTGTCGCCGACTTCAGCGCCGGACTGCCTCAGTATGAGACCGCCGCCTTTGACGGGGTTGTCTCCGGCCTCGCCCTCTGCTATGCCGAGTCAAAAGACCCGATAACGGGCAATTACACCGATCATGCCTACAATCGGCTCCTGACGGAACTGTACCGCGTGCTGCGACCGGGTGGGCGGTTGGTCTTCTCGGTAAATGTGCCGCGGCCGCGCTGGTGGGGCCTGTTCTGGAAGTCGCTCGGCATGGCGTTCCGGGTTCCCAAGCCAGGGCGCGTGTTGCTGAACGCACTGACCATGCAGCGGCACGGGAGTTGGCTGCAACGCGAGGCGCGACGCGGACGCTTCCACTTCTTCCACGCGGCGGAGGTCGTTCGTCGATTGGAGCGGATGGGCTTCGAGAGGATCAAGGCACGCCTCTCGTTCGGCGGCCAGGCGTATCTGTTCGGGGCGTGCAAACCCGCTGGACGGCTCATTCCCTGGTCTTCGGGAGCGTGAGCAGGCGCACTTCGGGAGTTGTTTCGGAGGGTCGTGTATTCTGCTGGAGGTTGGTATTGCGGACGACCAGGACTGCCCCGCCCTCGCCCTTGACGCCGATCGCATTGTCCTTGACCGTGCAATCGTTCAGAACGACGGTGGTCGTCTCGTCCTTGACCCAGACGCCGGCCCCCTTGGCCAGCGTCAACTCACACCCCGACAGCGACGCCGCCCCGCCTTCCCAGAGCGCCAGCAGGTGCCCATTTGCCCGGTTGAAGGTGCAGCCGGTGAAGGAGGCACTGGCGGCGTAAGCTAAACTCACCAGATCCTTCTCGCCCGCATCCTCGAACTGGCATTTGTGGAAGACGACTTCCCTGCCGGCAAAGACCTGCACGAGCGCTGCCCTGGCCCCCTTGACGGCACAACCCAGGACGATGATCGAACTCGGCTCGCCCTGGCGTGGGACAAACAGCCCGACCTTGCCGCCAAGGATTTTGCCCCCACGCACCCGCAAATTTCCACCCGCGACCTTGATTCCGGTATTGTTGTCGATGAGGTCCGAATCCTCCAGGGTGGTCTGCCCTTCGGTCGCAATCCCTTCCTCGGCGGCACCGCTGACTCGACACTTGCGGAGCACAAGCACTCCGCCGCGGGCGACATCCACGTTCGCCCCGGTCTTCGCTCCGAGCACGTCGCAGTCCACCAGTTCCGCGTGGCCGCCAGCGTTGACCTCCAAGCCATTCTCTGTCCCCCAGATAGGCTTGCAGCCTTGCAGCGTAAGCGTCGCTCCCTTCTGAACGACGAGCGCCCGTTTGCTCTGGCCGAAGATCTCACACTCCTCGAACCGCGCCTTGCCGGTTTCGTCGGCCACGACCCCATCCGCGGCTTTTTTCAGCCGGCAGCCCTTGAACAGCGGTGTCCCGCCGGAAACGCGCACCACCATCTTCTGCTCGCCCCCTTCCAGGTCGCAGTCCTCGAAGCGCGGCGACCCTCCGCTCACCCGGAGCAAGGCCCCATTCAGCGATCCCTGCGCCCGCAGAGTCACCCCGCGCAGGCGAACGTCGGCGGAGACCGTCACTGGGGCGGAGATGGTAACGGTTA
>DASPXY010001259.1:0-8613 GCA_035637055.1 Gemmataceae bacterium
CGGAAGCGATCAAGCGGCTCTTGCTCGAATTTGTCGCGGCCGGCGGTTGCATTGAGCAAAGGCGCGAGGAACGCGAAGAGTATCAGGGGCGCCGGGAGTACTGGTACAGGGCGATCATCCCCCTTGAGGGCTTTCGCACCGGCCTTTTCGTGGAGATGGAACTGACTGACGATGACTCGGACGTGCCCGTGGTTTCGCTCCTGAACGCCCATCCCTAGCTGACGAGGCAGATGCCGATGAAGCCTTTTCCCTGGAAGTGTGGAACTTGCCGCGAGCGTGCCCTGGCCCCGGCGGTGATCGATTATCGCGAAGAGGTGGAACACGATGCGCGCGCCTACACTATCTCCATCCCAGGGCTGCGGGTTCTCAAGTGCGCGAATTGCGGCGCCCTCGTGCTCGATGACGACGCCAATCAACAGGTCAGCGATGCACTCCGCCGAGAAGCCGGCCTGTTGACTCCGAGCCAGATCCGCCAGAATCGTGAGGCCCTCGGCCTGACCCAGAAACAACTCGCGAACTACCTGCAGGTGGGGGAATCGACCCTGTCGCGGTGGGAAACGGGAGGACAGATTCAACAGCGGTCCCTTGATCGGTTCCTGCGCCTGTTCTTCCGCCTTCCAGAGGCGCGGTATCTTCTTCGAGAGCTGGGCGACGACTGTCCCGATTGTCGGCAACTGGCCGCTCTGGCTGGGCGTACTGCCGCAGAGGATACTCGCGTGACCGAGAAACCCCAGGTCTCCGAAATCACGATTCAAAGTGCCTTCCCCACGCTCCCTCCCGAAGCGCTCAACAACACTCTGGCCCCCCTGTCTGGGGCCGATTCCCTCGCGAGCCTCGTCAGCGACCCGCGCCGTGAGAGCCTCTGGCAAAAGTTGGCACCCCTGTTGATGAAGCAGGCGGACACGCCGCTTCTCAGCGCCCTCCCAGGGCTCAACTACGTCAAGGAACAGCCGATTGCCCGCAGTGGATTGAAGACTGGACCGAAGAACGCCCTTGAGTCAGAGGGCCATACCCGGTGGGCAAATGTGCTCGACAAGACCATCACACAACTCCTTGAGATACGGAATATGGGGGCAGGGCGCATGAAGAATTTCCTCACGTGCGCAGCCAGGACATCCGCCGAAGCACAGGGGCGATCACCGTCGCTGTCGCTCCCAAATGCTGCCGAGCACAAGCCTCTCGGCTTACTGTTGGAGGAACTCCTCGACTCATTGGACAAGCGGAATCGTGAGGTCTTCTTCCAGCGGATTCCTTACGATGCCCATCGCACCCAGAAGGAGCTTGCCGATCACCTTGGGATAACGCGCCAACGTGTTCAGCAGATCCAGGAGAGCGTCGGGAAGCAGATTCGGGAGGCGCTCTTGGAACAGCGGTTCTTGCCGATTAGCTGGCGTGCCTCCACGCTGCGTACTCTCCTTGGTTCTGCAGTTCCTCCAGCGCGCGAGCACTTCCACCAAGCGATGACGCGGATCACCCGCGACCTCCCGGAATCCAAGCGGAAGGAAATGGGCGACCTGTTCCTGTGGTTGGCAGGTCCATACGAGCGCGACGCGTCAACTGGCTGGCTGGCAGTAGGACAAATGCCGGGACCGGAGACGGCCCGTGATTTCTGCGATGCCTTCGGGGGTGTCGATGTGGCATGCCTGGAGGATCGCCTTAACCAGCTGGGAGTTGTACCGGCTCTGCATCGACTCTGGATGGAGGAGATCGCGAAGATCTGCGAGGTCGAAGGACACTTCTTGCTGTGGTCGGGGACTGTGATCGACAAGGCGGAACGCATTCTTCACCTCTGGCACCAGCCCGCGACTGTTGAGGAGATGGTGGAGGCCATCAAGGAGGAGCACGACACGCGCGCGACGCGGGATCGGCTTTTCCAGGACAGACGGTTTGTACGCGTAGACATGGACCGTTTCGCGCTCCGTGCCTGGGGCTGCAAGGAGTACCCCGGCATCGCCGAGGCCATTGCTCAGGAGATCGACCGCGGCGGCGGCTCGGCGAACGTGGAAGGCTTGGTGGCGACCCTGGTTTCCCAGGTCTCCGAATTCCACTTGCGTGAGGTGTCCGTGCGCGTGTACCTCAAGGCGCCAGTGTTCGTCATCCAGGGCGACACCATCCGCCGACGGACGGATCAGGATCCCTACGGCATCCTGCCCCCTGTCACGAACGCCCCGGGCTGCTACCTCCTGGAACCGGACGCGCTCACCTGGCGGGTGCAAGTGACTCCCGACCTGCTGCGCGGAAGCGGCCGGTCGATGCCGGCGCCCCTCGCTGGCTGGCTCGGGGTTTCCCCAGGTGAGCAGCGGTCCTTCCAGTGCGATAGCAACGAGGTGAAGGTGTCCTGGCCGGAAAAGGCGCCGAGTCCCAACCTCGGCTCGATTAAGCCGTGCTTGGAGCGAGCGGCCTGTGTCCACGGGGACCAAGTGCTCCTGCGGTTCCAGCGAGAGGAGGGCACGCTGCGCCTCTCGCGCATCGATAGGGCCGGCGATGAGGGGGCGGCGGGGTTGCAGCTGGTTTCCCTCCTCACGGGTATTCCGCTGGAGGGGGATGTCCAGCTCTTTCTCGACGCCCTCGGACGGGCGGTTGGGGTGGCGGGGACTGCCACCGCCGTGAAAGAGGCCCTGTGCTGTCGCGGGGAGGCAGATCTCGCAGAACTGATCCCAGGCGCATGAGGGCAAGCAGCTGAAGGGAGTGGCTGTGTCCCTTCGGACAAGAAAAAGGTGATACTCACTGCTTCAGCAAGCAGTTCAGTTTGTCCGCGGGAGAATTGTGGACATGCATCCCCCCCGTTTTTACGAAGTGGTAGACAGCCAAGGCGTCACCCATTGGATCTGCGTCGATGCTATCCGCCGCATCACGATGACAGGTACAGGGGACGTCCCTGGCGTGGAGATCTGGATCCAGTTCGGCGGCACCGTTGAACTATCAGGGGATCAGGCGACCGCCTTCCTCTACAATCTCAGGCGAGGGTGGGGGTACTTCCTTGAGCCTCGGGAGCAAGTAGAGTGACTGCTCCTCTGTGCGCAACTGCTGCCGCAAGTAAACCCTGTAGGCAGGCCCAAAACCCCACGCCGAGGTGCCCTGCCCCATCACCCGCTTCAGCCGCTCCTTTCCCACCACAAGGCGAACCTCCTCCGGTCACTTCCGGTCAATCTTGGGGAGGCGGTGGGACGTCATCACCGCCCAAACACGAACCAGCAACCCCGAGGTGACCATGCGTGAGAAGAAGATGGCGCGGGCGACCCTCGCCCCGCAGACGGACGACCCAATCGAGATCATCGACGTCGAAGCGTTCGCCAAGAACGGACAGACCCCACCTCCCGGCAAGAAATACCGCATTCGCATCGACCGCCAGACCTACGACGTCTCGCACCAGACCATGACCGGCCGCCAACTGCTCCGGCTGGCCGGCAAGCAGGCGGCCGAGCGCTACATGATCTCGCAGAAGTCGCGCGGCGGCCAGGTCCGCAAGCTCGAACTCGACGAGGTCGCGGACTTCACCGATCCCGGCGTCGAGCGCTTCATGACCCTCGCCAAGGACCAGACGGAGGGGTGAACATGCGTCGCAAGTTCGATCTGCCCGAGGCGGATGCGGACCACCTGCGCGCACGCGGCCTCACCTGGGAGACCGTCGTCCAGGCCCGCGTCCGCTGGCTCATCATCCACGACTGGCCCGTCCCGCCCGGCTACAACCACACCGCGGTCCAGCTCGCCCTCCGCATCGAGCCGAGCTACCCCACCACGCAGATTGACATGGCGTACTTCTATCCTGCGCTGGCACGGGCAGACGGCAAGGCGATCAGGGCCCTCGCGAATCAGACCATCGACCGCCAACAGTATCAGCGTTGGTCGCGGCATCGCACGGCTGCCAACCCCTGGCGGCCGGGCGAGGACGACCTCTCGACGCACCTCCTCCAGGTCGAGGAGTGGCTTCGTCGCGAACTCACCACGAAGGGATTGGCATGATCTGCAAACTTCGCCTCACCGGAGGGCAGCACGCGGCCCTCCGGTCGCACCTCTTTCCCGGGGACGGCAAGGAGGCCGTCGCCATCGCCCTCTGCGGCCGCCGCGCCGGCACGAGCCAGCACGTCCTGACCGTGCGGAAGGTCGTCCCGGTGCCCTATGAGCAGTGCGCCGTTCGCACCCGCAGGCGGCTGACCTGGTCCACCGACCTGCTCACGCCGCTGCTGCAAGAGGCAGAACGGCGCCACCTCGCCCTTGTCAAGATCCACAGCCACCCGGGCTGGCTGGCCGAGTTCTCGGAGCAGGATGACCACTCGGACCGCGACCTGTTTCCCTCGGTCTACGGCTGGGTGGACGATGACCTGCCGCACGCGAGCGCCGTCATGCTTCCCGACGGCCAGATGTTCGGCCGCGTGGTCAGCCAAGAGGGGCGGTTTATCTCGCTCGCGACCGTGGCCGTCGCCGGCGACGACATCTCGTTCTGGCACCAGGCTCCAACCAACGGCCACGCCTCCGACATCCTCGTGAGCCATCAGCAACTGTTCGGCGAAGGCACCCTTGGGCGGCTGCGCCAACTCTCGGTCGCCGTCGTCGGCTGCTCCGGCACCGGCAGCATCGTCGTCGAGCAGCTCGCTCGCCTCGGCGTCGGCAAGCTCACGCTCGTCGATCCCGACCGCGTCGAACGCAAGAACCTCAACCGGATCCTCAACGCCACCCTGGAGGACGCCCGCGAGAAGCGGTTCAAGGTCGATGTGCTGGCGCGCCGCATCGAGGAGATGGGACTGGGGACGGTGGTGCAGCCGTTGCCGCTCAACCTGGTCGATCCGGCGGCGGTGAAGGCCGTCGCCGAGTGCGACGTCGCCTTCGGGTGCATGGACGGCGTTGAGGGCCGCCACGTCCTGAACCTGCTCGCCGTGTTTTACCTGGTGCCATACTTCGATGTCGGCGTTCGTCTCGAAGCGGACGGCTCCGGCGGGATCGACGAGGTGTGCGGCACCGTCCATTACCTGCGGCCGGATCAGTCGAGCCTGCTGGCTCGTGGCGTCTACACCCTGGAAGAACTGCAGGCGGAGGCCCTGCGCCGCACCGATCCAGAAGAGTATGGAGAGCGGGTAAAGGCCAATTACATCAAAGGCATTCGCGTGGATCGCCTGGCGGTCATCAGCGTCAACATGCAGCTGGCCAGTATGGCGGTCAACGAGTTCCTGGCCCGGCTCCATCCGTACCGCTACGATCCCAACGCCGACTTCACGATCCACCGCGTGAGTCTGGCCCAGGGTGTGACCTACAAGGAGTCCGACCCGACGCCGTGCCGGGTGCTGGCCCGACACGCGGGACGCGGCGACGTGCGGCCGCTGCTCGACATGCCGGAACTGAGCGACGGGGGGCAAGACTCTTGAAATGGCTGCGGACACTCTGGGACTGGCTGGTCGGCCTGTTCCGCGGGCCTGCCACAAAGCCGGCCCCGGAACAGACTCCGCCGACCGTCTTCACGGCGGAGATCCCCGAGTCCCCCGCGCCGGATGTCTTCTACCTCATTGGCGAGGGAGAATATCTCTGGTTCGTTGTGTTCCTGTGCCCATGCGGCTGCGGCGAGACCGTGCAACTGAATCTCCTGCCCGATGAGCGGCCGCGCTGGGAAGTCACGGCGCACGAGGACGGCACAATCTCCGTGGAGCCATCGGTGCGCCGCGTGCGCGGCTGCCGCAGCCATTTCTTCGTACGCCGCGGATGCATCGACTGGTGCGGACCGAAACCGGTCGCGCCGGACCGTCACGGCAACCCTGGCAACAGGAGTGGGTCCGCCTGAAGGCTCTGGCCCAATGTTCCGCGCGGCAAACTGCCGAGTTGGGCCCAAGCCTCCGCCAGCTGATTCACCAGGATCGAATCGATGCCGGCGGGGCCCAGTTCCTCCAGGGCCGCAGCGACCGGGTGGGCGGCGCCGGCAGCCGGCAGGGGCGTCACCGGCGGGAGGGCCCAGTTGCCAACCACCGGCGACCACGTCCCCACTCCGAACGCGAACGCCGCAATATCCGGGGCGCCTGGTGCGTTGCTGTTGCGCAGTTGCCATTGCGCGCTCGCCGTGTCGAACACCCCGACCGTCGTCTTGCCATCACCGTCCCAGTCGGCCGCCACCGGCACGGATCCCGGACCGCCGTAGGCGAACACGGGGACGTTCGGGCCGCCAGGGCTGTTGTCATTCCGCAACTTCCAGACGAGGACGTTCGCGGTGGGATCGATCTCAGTCACGCCGATCGTCGTCGTGCCGTCGCCGTCCCAATCGCCCACGACCGGCGTGGCACCCGGACCGCCGTAGCTGAGGACAATGTCGGGGCCGCCGTTGCTATTGCTGTTACGGAGTTTCCAAACGAGGGTATTGGTGGTGGCATCGACCTCGACGACACCAATGGTCACCGTGCCGTTGCCGTCCCAGTCCCCGAGTACGGGGATAGCGCCCGCGCCGCCGTAGGACACGACGATATCGGGAGCACCAGGGCTGTTCGTGTTGCGCAACTTCCAGACCAGAGTGTTCGTGGCGGCATCGACCTCGACAATCCCGATGCTCGTGATGCCATCCCCGTCCCAATCCCCGCTCACTCCGATCGTGCCGGGGCCGCCATAGGCGAACTGACCGCCATCGGGGGCGCCAGCGCTGTTGCTCTTGCGCAGAGACCAAATACCAGTGGCCGGGTCATACGCACCCACACTGCTCCGGGCAGACACCCGCACGGCCACTGGGGGCGAGGAACTGCCCTGGAAGTCGGCGTCGCCGGAATAGATGGCCTGCAACGACAGGGTGCCGGGGAACGAGGCCGCAACGGTTAGCGTCGCCACGCCATCAGCGCCCACCGCGGCCGTGCCCAACGGCGTACCGTCGTTGCTGAAGTTGACCGTGCCTGTCAGTGCAGCCCCTGGGACGGATGGTGCGACTGTCGCCATCAAGGTGAAGGTGCCGCCCAGGACAACGGTTGCAGGCGCCGTGAGAGACGTCGATGTCTGGCCCTGGCTCCTTGGAATCTGTGGGGGCGGCGGGGATACTGGGCGATCAAGGACGAGCACGGCAATGGCAGAGGAGGTGCTTGCGCCGAAGTTGAAGTCGCCGGAGTAGCTGGCCTGCACCGACAGGGTGCCGGGGAGCGGAGCTGCCACAGTCAGTGTAGCGACCCCACTGCTATCCACCGGAACTGAGCCTAGCGGGACGCCGCCACTCAGGAAAGTAACGGTGCCCGTCGGCGCAGCGTCTCCCAGCGCCGGCGTGGCGCTGACCGCGGCCGTCAACGTGAGGTTGGCGCCGGTGACGACGGGTGATGGCGAGGCGGACAACAGCGAGGTCGATGTCAGGGCCCTGACCACCACTGAGGCCACGGCAACCGACGTGCTGCCCTGGAAATTGCCATCGCCGGAATAGGCCGCCTGTATCGAGAGAGTGCCGGCAAGCGGCGCTGCCACGGTCAGCGTTGCGACCCCGCCACTCCCCACCGAGACCGAGCCCAATGGGACGCCGCTATTCAGGAAGGTAATGGTGCCCGTCGGCACAATACCCGCGACTGCTGGGGTCGCGCTGACGGCAGCACTCAGGGTGAACGTCTGGCCGAAGACGGCGAGCGGCACCGAGGTGAGGACTGTGCTCGTCGGTGCGAGTTGCACCACCGGGTTCGTCGCGTCCGAGGAACTACTCTGATAGTTGCGGTCGCCGGAGTAGACCGCGTAGAGAGAGGCGCCCGGCGGCGGCGTCGGGACAGTGGTCGAGGCGACGCCTCCAGTGCCGACGCTGGCCGCCCCCAGAACCGTGCTCCCATTGAAGAAGGTAACGGTCCCCGTCAGCGTGTTGTTCGGCGGCGGCGAGTTCGGACGGACGGTGGCACTCAGGGTCACACTCTGCCCGAAGACGGGGGCCGAAGGGGTGACGGTGATCGTCGTAGACGTGCCCGGCGGCTGGAATTCGACGGCCCCGATGTCGATGGCACTGCCGACGATGCGAAGGAGGCCGCGCTGATCGAGATCGGTTGGCGAGGGGATGGACGTGACGCCCGCGTTGATGACGGGACTGCCTGGCAGCGGCGCGCGCGTCAGGGTGGGGCCGCCGTTGTCCTGCAATGGTCCCAGGAGGGGATCGAGAGGGGGAAACAAGGGATTGCCGATCCGGTTGCCATTGGTGCCGTTGGTGATCCCGGTGAGGTTGTTGTCGCCGACGCCGATGAAGTTACCGCTGCCCTGTGAGACTCTGCCGTTGATGTTCGGCGAGCCAACACCAGTGACGGTGTTCTCGGCGACGATAGTGTTGTTGAGAGTGAGGGTGGAACCGGCAACGATGGCGATCCCGCCCGCATTGTTCGCGGCGGCATTGCCCGTAATGGTGCTGCCGTATACGTCCGTCTGAAGACCGGCATTGAAGATTCCGCCACCGCGACCGGCGCTGATGTTGTTGATGATGGTGCTGGTGGAGACTCGGGTCGTGAAAGGACTCGCAATGGAGATCCCGCCACCGTCGCCCCCCGAGACGTTGCCCGAAACCGTGCTGCTAAGTAGGTTCAGAGTGCCCTCGTTGCTGATGCCGGCTCCCTGGCTGCCGCTGTTTCCTGCGATCGTGGTCCCGAAGATCGTGGTCGTCGCAGTGTCCTCAATGGAGATGCCGGCGCCACTCGGCGCTGA
>DASPXY010001260.1:0-4284 GCA_035637055.1 Gemmataceae bacterium
GAGTTTCTACCTGGCCGGGGCTCGCTTCGATCTCGCCCGTGCCTCCAGTCGCCGCAGCGCGGCGGCGGCTTCGTCGGTGACCCGCACCCCCGGGGCACCGCGCGAAAGCTCCTGAAGCACGCCCTGCGCCTCGTGACTGGCCAGCGCCTCCAGCACCTGCACGGCGCGCACGACTTGCAACGTCCCGGGCGGCAGGATGGCGGGGTTCAGCTTCTTTTGCAAGCCCTCCAGCCGGCGCCGCGCCTCCAGGGGCGGGTTGGCGGCGAGGGCCTTACGCAGCGCCGGGCCCACCACCTCCCCCAGCCGGCCGAGCTCTTCCGCCGCGCGCTCGCGCTGTTTGAAGTTGTCGCTGCCGAGGTCGTTGAGCCAGCGGGCGACCTGCTTGCCGTCGGGAACAGGCGCCGGCGGTAGACGCTTCTGCACCAGCGCGAGCGCTTGCGCGGGGACCGCGGTCAGCAGTTCGATCGCCTGCCGGCCCTTCGCGGCGTTCGGGCTGGCCAACTCGCCCCAGGCGGCATCCAGCTCGGCCGCGGTGAGCGGCGCCCTGGGCCTCTCGCCGGGGACCAGCCGCGTCAGGTCCCAGACCAGAATGGTGTGGTCCCTGGCCACCGTCGCGACACAGCGGCCGTCGCCCGACACGACCAGGCCGTCGATGTCGCCGCGGTGTCCCTGGCGACGGGCAATCTCGCCGCCGGTCGCGACCTCCCAGATCTGGATGAGACCGTGGACCGCGGTGACCAGCAGCCGGCCGTCCGGCGTGAACACCGGCGCGGCAGTCATGGGGCCTTCGGCGATGCCCAGGGTCCGCAACACGTCGCCGGTGGCGGCGTCCATCAGGCACATCATGCAGTCCGAGCGCGTGATGGCGAGCAGCCGGCTGTCGGGCGAAAACGCGATGTTGGGGAAGACGAACTTCTTGCCGTCGAGAATCGGGGCCAGCCGCTTGCCGCTTGCGACGTCCCAGAAGTAAACGGCCCCGTCCTTGAAACCGCCCACGATAGTGTCGGCGTCATCCGGCACTTCAGCCCCCGCGAGCAGCAGCCGGCCGTCGTGCGAAAAGAGTGGTGGGAAGTCGCCGTGGCTGCCGGAGCCGCCGGATTTGGTTTGATAGCGATGGCCGATCCGCTCCTGGTAGCCGGGAAGCGCATGGAGGGCCTTGCCGGTCGCCAGATCTGCCAACCGCAGCACCTTCGCCTTACGGTCCGCGACGGCGACCACGCGCGCGCCGGGGTCGATGGTGGTGATCAGGTCGCCCTGCCACTTACCGAGCTGTTTGCCCGTCGCCAGGTCCCAAGCGCAAGCTTCCCCATACCACCTGGCGACCGATGCCAGCCGTTTGCCGTCGGCCGAGAAAACGAGCCGGGTAACACCTTGGTGCGGCATCGAGCGGATTTCCTTGGCGGTGTCAACGTCCCAAAGGCGGATGCGCTTGTCGGCGCCCACGGAGGCCAAGGTCCTGCCATCGGGTGCGAAGGACAGGGTGCCGGCGCCGCCCTGGTGCGCCAGCCAGCGGCGCACCTCTTTGCCGGTGGCGGCGTCGGCGAGGACGAGCGCTTCGGCTTCGGGCCACACGATGAGCCGGCCGTCGGACGAGAAGGCAGCGCGGTGACCGGGCCGCCCCAGCGGACAGAGGTCCTTGCCGGTCGCGGTGTCAAGCACCCATAGGGAATTGACACTGACCGAGCCCTGCACTGCCATCGCCTTGCCGCCGTTCAGAAAAGCGATCGGGCCACACGTGTCGGGATAGCTCTGAATCCTCTTGCCGGTGCGCCAGTCCCAGCGGATCAGGCCGCCGGGCCCCTGGGACAGCACCGATTCGCCGTCCGGCATGAGCGTAACGTTGAGACTGCTGTATTCGACGTTTTCGCGCGCGTCGGCCTTCCACCGCCGAACTTCTTTGGCGGTCGCGATTTCCCAAACGCGCAGGGTCGAGTTCCCGCTGCCGGTGATCAGGAACTTGCCGTTGCTGGTGAACACGACGTCTCGTACGTGCGGCGCCGGTACTTGCCAGCGGCGCAGCTCCTTGCCGGTGGCCACATCGTGCAGGCGAAGCGTCTGCTTTTGGTTGGCGAAGTCGGACTCGACGGTGGCCAGGTTCTTGCCGTCCGCAGACAGCCAGCTCGCGACCGAGAAGTTGACTCCTAAACCACCGCGTGCGCCTGGAGGCGGTTCCGGGCGATACTTCCATTCCGAAAGCGCTTTGCCCGTCGCGAGATCCAGGCGCCGGATCATTGGCGACCAGTCGCCGCCGTCGGACTGGACGACCGCCAGGATTTTGCCGTCGGGCGACAGAACGCCGATGGAGGCGGACGCGCCAAGCTGTTTGCCGACCTTGCCGGTTTCCACGTCGAGGAGGCAGAGCTTGTTGTCCTTGTTGAAGATGAGCGATTTGCCATCGGGCGTGAACGAGAAGAAGCCGCGGGGGTCGCCGAAGGGCCAGCGGTAGATTTCGCGGCCGGTCTGCACGTCCCAGAGGCTGAGGCTGCGATCGTCGCTGACGGACGCCATCAGCTTGCCGTCGGGGGAAGCGGCGGCGGCGCGGACATAGGCGCCGTGCTGAAGGCGCGTGGTGCCGATGCGGAAGAGCGCCCCCGGTGGCAGCGCATCGCCAAATCGATCGCTGCGCGCTTCCGGCTTGCCGCTTAGCGCCTCCGGCTTGTCGTTTGGCGCCGCCTGCTTACCGTCTGGCGGCGCCGGATCGACGGCCGACGGCCGCGACAGCGCCGCCGCCCCGACGGCCATGATGCCGATGCCGAGCACGAGGACGAGCGCCAGCGTCCGCCGAATCAAGCCGGCCCCGTGCACGATCTCCGTCGCAAGCCGCGCCGCCTCGGCCGGCACCTCCGCGGCAAACACCGATGACCCGCGCACAAACGCCAGGGCCGCCTTTACCGTCGCGCTGGCAAGCGTGGCCGGCAGTGTCGCCGTCGCCAGTCCGCGCGCCGCCTCGACCGCGGTGAGAGCGATCGACAGCGTGAGCCCGCGCCGGACCAGCCGGGCATGCAGCCGCGTGCGTCCCCGCTCCAGCCGGCCCTTGACCGCGCCCGGCGTCCAGCCGAGCCGGCGGGCGGCCTCCTCCTGGCTCAGCCCCTCCAGGCAGCAGAGCGCGATCGGCAGCCGGTACGACTCCGGCAGGCGCTGCATTTCCTCCTCGAAAGCGTCGATCACCTCGCGGCCGCTGAGCCGGTCCAGCGGCTCAGGTCGCGGGTCGGGACACGTGGCGACGTCGGCGGCAGACGTCACGGCACGGCGGCGACCGCGCTCGGCGCGCGTCTTGAGGGACACGCGATACGCCACGCCGTAAAGCCAGGCCGCCACCGCCGCGGGCCGGCGGATCGAGCCTGCCTGGCAGGCCAGCGCCATGAAGGTGGCCTGGAAGCAGTCCTCGGCGGCGTGCGCTTCGCCGAGCAGCCGCCGGCACAAGCGCAGCACCATCGGTCCGTGGCGGCGGACCAGCGCGGCGAAGGCGGCCTCGTCGCGCCGCGCCGTGAAACTGCTGAGCAGCTCGGCGTCCGAATCCTGCGGCGCCAGCAGGCGGTGTACATGGTCGAGGAGGGCTGTTTGCAGGACAGGCATCGGATGGTCCTCGGGGCGCGGGAGCGGGCGGGATCTCTGTCAGAGTAGTTCCCGCGAGCCCGCCGACGGCACGCCGATTTTCCGGCGCCTGCCCATGATACCATGCGGTGCGTGTCGTCGGGCGCGTTTTCCTTGGGATGAAGAACGTGTCGCGACGGATGGACTTCTCCCGAGGGGAGGCAACCGACACCGAGGTCCGGCGGCTCGCCAGGCGTGCCTGGCCGAGCAGGTACAGCTCGGCGCCGACATGGCGTTCCGCGCCGCCCGTGGCCTGATCGACCTGCTGGTCCAGGCCACGCTCGCCCTCAGCGGGTTGCACACCCACCACGGTCAGTGGAGGCGACGCCGTGACCACGCGACGCACGGAAGCCAGGAAGCAGAGGATGCCGCCCCTTCGCCGAGCGGCTCTTGACGCTCAGGGGGCACAATGGCGCGGTTCGGGGCGATCGGATGAAGGGGTCGGATCGGATGAAGGGGTCGGGACTCGATACTGACATGACTTTGTCAGTATCGAGTCCCGACCCCTTTATCCGACCCCTTTATCCGACCCGTCTGAACTCGATCGCCCGGACCGCCGCCAAGCGGCTAAGCCTCGCCTGGCGGCTGGTCCCGCACGTCACCCAGCACGACCTGGCCGACATCAGCCGTTCAAGCTGCTGGCCGAATCGTGAGCGGCACCCGTCGAGACTGCCGGACCTGTCGAGCCTG